>OZ253446.1:0-5000 GCA_965261245.1 Spirochaetia bacterium
TTGCAAAAGGGAGTGAGTGAGTGAGTGTGTGTGGAGGGCGGAAGAGAGAGAGAGAGAGAGAGAGAGAGAGAGAGAGAGAGAGAGAGAGAGAGAGAGAGAGAGAGAGAGACAGAGACAGAGAGAGAGAGAGACAGAGAGAGAGAGAGAGAGAGAGAGAGAGAGAGAGAGAGAGAGAGAGAGAGAGAGATTCCTCACCTGTAAGTGATGTCCTATCATAGTATGAGCAGCAATGTCCATCAGTTTCTTTAACCCTGGGGAAAAGCACAAAGGGAGCAATCTTGAAATAATCTCTGATATGCATCACACAAACGTGTTTCACATCACATATCAACACTATCTGAGGGGTCTAGCAAATACTGTACACACTATCAAAACAAACACACAACTGCCAACACAGAACAGACAGACAGACATACAAACTATATCCGTCATAACATCAACAAACCCATCTGCCTTTTATCTTATCTAGCTTGTTCACACCAAGCCCCAAAACATAGCCTATCAGACACAAGGCCAGAACAGTGGACAACCGACTAACCAAAGAGTGGATATTACGATAAATAATTATACAGTGGAGCCGCTATATAAAGAACACCTTCGGACCAGCAATTTGTTTGTCCTTAATAAAGAGGTGTCTACTAATCGGAGGTACTGAAAGTACAGGAACTAAAGTTGAGAAGAAGAGAAGATTACCCCCTTTCATCACCTACAGATTCAACTGAGAAATATCCCTACATATAGGAAAGTCATCGTTTGGGGCAAGAAAACTTGTCCTTTATATAGAGTAGTGAGTCCTTAATATGGAGTGTCCTTTATTGGAGGTTTTATTGCATAAACAACCATAATATAATTACTAAACTATGGGAATATGCCCCTGTGACCCCCTCCTCCAGGCAAACCTGGATGCTGCATCAGTCACTGGCACCAGCTCATAGCCATTTCGTAAGCTTCTACTGCTCGAAGCTCCCAGTTGGTCATAATCTAAGGAAGAGGGATATTTTTATTGGAAGTCCTGTACAGCTTCTATGGTCTAACAGGGAACAGGTAAGGTGCTAGTAGACAAACGTGGATCACACGGGACTATCGTAAAGCGGTTAAAGGTAAAACCCAGTTGGACAACTGTGGATCACAGGGGATACTCAGCCTGAAACAAACACCCGGGTAATTGGCACAGCAAAAAGGAAGTTGGCCTTTGCTCCTGACCAGGTTTAGTGCAGGGGTGCCCAGTGTCAGCATAACTGTATATCGGTTTGACAAACAACTTGTGAGAAGGAAAAGACGCACGCATAAGGAAGGAACGGGTTGGCACAAAAGGAAAGAGCAAATTTTCATAAGTAGAGTACATACATATAGAGCTTGTTACCGTCTAGTTTGGTTGGCTCTCTCTCTCTCTCTCTCTCTCAAACTCTCTCTCTCTCTCTAACTCTCTGTCTTTCTCTCTCTCTTTCACCCCCTCTCTCCCATCTCTTTCCACTCACCATCGTACACACATTCCTGCAATTACTCTACATGGTTAATTAGCAGAACAAACAGGGGCTACCCAATAAAGCCAGCTGCCACAAGAAACCTTCCATGTACTAGCTGAGCAATAACAACTTTTATGAAGCATTTGATATGCAACCACAAACTGATGGCCATCCAATCGTCTCTTCAACCCATACAGTCGTAAAACAGCACCGGTAATCGATTAACAATACAATGGAACCTCTGATAAAGGACATTCCCATATTAAGGACACAATACCAAAATAAACCCTCTATATAAAGGACAAGTTTTCTTGTCCCAAGTGACGACTTTCCTACACATTTAGTGTATATCAACCTCCAAGAAGAGGACACCTCTCTATCAAGGACAAAAATGGCTGGTCCCAAGGTGTCCTTTAAATAGAGGTTTCACTGTAATCTAGACAATGGACACCTGGTACCAATTGCAAAAGATCACTAACTAAACTAGGAATGTATTTTAACGGCACAAGAACTTGATAAAGCTACATGTGTCTCATGTAGTGTCAGAATGATGTAGGAATATTCTCGAGACAAAGGCATAGACATACACACCTGCTGTTTGTGATCCTCCAGCGACAAAGAGAACCAAATAAATGTATTTTTAACAGCACACATGCCCCTCTCTCTCTCTCTCTCACGCCCACTCGCTAAATGCGATACTAAGTCGACATAACTCATTTAT
The DNA here is from genome assembly GCA_965261245.1 of Spirochaetia bacterium. Lineage (GTDB taxonomy): Bacteria > Spirochaetota > Spirochaetia. The sequence goes on from OZ253446.1 coordinate 2,188, forward strand.
AATTATGACTAAAATTGAATGTAATTGAAGGGTCCTATACTCGTATACTCACTTGGCATAATATAGTATTACTATGTGAAATGAAGTAATGCTCAGCATAGTAATAATTATGGGCAGACAGTATTTTATACTTACACATAATATTATACCAAGAGCTGAATGTTCAATTCGTTTAATGGTAGCCCAGACACTAATACATACATAGCCTGCATACACTAATGGGACAGACAATACTTGCTGTTAATAGCAATGTATGGAATTACAACAGGTAGACAGAGAGAGGTCTAAAAAATTCATTAATGGTATAGCCTCAGGGAATCCTTCTATTATCCTAAGTGGCCATGCAAGTGCACTCACTAATACTAATATTAGCAACAGTCCAGACTACAGACTATGACATAGCACTTATTTACCAACAAAGACAAGTAAATGCACTTAATGGACTGCATCTCTCTCTCTCTCTCTCTCTCTCTCTCTCTCTCTCTCTCTCTCTCTCTCTCTCTCTCTCTCTCTCTCTCTCTCTCTCTCTCTCCCCCTCTCCCTCTCTCTCTCCCTCTCTCTCTCCCTCTCTCTCTCTCTCTCTCTCTCTCTCTCTCTCCCTCTCACTCCCACCCTCTCTCTCTCTCTCTTTCACACACACACTTAATGTCACTCTCTCTCGCTAATGCTCACACATAGATATTCAAATGGATACTACATGTAGATAACAAGGCAGTGACAATGTGAGCCATTAGTAACCAGAGATATACACACACACGTGTCACAGCCGCTAGCTTTTGTACATGTGGAGGCCGGCCGGTATACATGATGTACTCATTAGGAGGGTGTGGGACAAGGTAAATGGATTTTGATGGACTCACAGTAGAGACATGTACTATTGCTGTGAATGCATGGGCTAATTAATGAACTAGATTAGAGGAAAAAGCCCCTAGGCTAGTGACGAACATGCAACGTGAATGGAGTCCTGATAGATTAATGGTACACTGCCGGATATTATATATATATACATTGTATTGACTGAGTAGGGAAGAGGGGAGGAGGAGGAGAAGGGTGGTATATGAATTGAATGGAACACATATAGTGCTAGGAGTGTGCTGATTAAGGCTTGTCCCAAGACATGCTACTCTTAAGACAGAAAAGACTAGTAATTTTAGCTGAATGTCAGAGTTTGGCCGCCTTGTCCCTACTAATATGGACATTTGGTGCTCACATGCGCATAAGTGTATAGTAGGTGCTGGGAGTATATGAAAACTTGAGAAGTGATAAAGATATGGAGGGTGGAGGGGGAGAAGAGGGAAGGAGGGAGGGAGAGGGAGAGAGAGAGAGAGAGAGAGAGACTACTATGGATTCACTGTTGTGAGAACAGGCGAGTAAATATTTACGTTAGCAACTCAAAGCCGTCCCATCGTCAGAGCAAGTATGAATGACAGGCTGATCAAAAAAACAAAAGAGAATTTAATCGTCTCTTGAGGAGTTTTATCTTCACAGCTCGTCAGCTCTGAATCAAAGAATTCACGAAATGAAATTCCACCATCACCCCCCCCCCCCCCCCTCCCCCCTGGAGTCTAAAAAAAATAAATACACAAACATCGATCCAACTTGTATGCCAAGTTTGGTGAAAATATACCATGTTGCATTTTTGTATGGTGTAGGAATAGGACGGCCATCTGGGCATTGGTGGATTGTGCAATTGTGTGGGAAACAATGGCAGCATGTATGTAATTAGAGTATACCAGGTATGCAGGCCAGGCTAAAGGTGACAATACAGAGGGATTGAGGAGAGAGGGACGGAGGAAGGGAGAAAGAGGAAGAGGGAGGGAGAGATAGAGAGAGAGGGGGAGAGGGAGGGAGGGAGGGAGGAAGGAGAGAGAGAGAGAGAGAGAGAGAGAGAGAGAGAGAGAGAGAGAGAGCCAAGCAAGCGAGCACTAGAAAGAGAGCTGTAGTATAATTATACCCATGTTCGTTTGATTCCCAGAGGAGGCGCATGTACTACATTACTCTACACACTGTACTCTCTCCAACCCACTACTACAACCCAGCCAATAGTAAAAGTATCTCAAGTATTCCCACAGTGGCAATAGAGCAGGGCACAATAGGACACACAACAACTGTTGCCATTGTCAAAATATTAGTGTTCAATCTACTGGTATCTGAAGCCAAGTAGGGTTGCCAGTGGTCCCACTCCAAAGTGACCAAGGCATGCAGAAACTAAGGGAGGGGTAACTGTCACCTGCTCATTTGTCACTCAAGAATAACAATAGATAGACCTGACCACCAAAGGGAAATTACTGTGGAGAGAGGATGCCATGAGGAATGGAATTAGCTACGCCACACCACGGGATACATGTACACGGTCATACTCATCCACACACTCTCTCACTCTCACTCACTTACACACATTCTCACTCACTCACTCACACACACACACACACACACACACACACACACACACACACACACACACTCACTCACACACACACACACACACACACACACACACACACACACACACACACACACACACACACACACACACACACACACTCACTCACTCACTCCCACCCACACAATTTACCTATGTAGGTGCATGCTGTGGAACAAGCTAATCACTCTTGATGATGATAATTGATAGGGAGTTAGATAGTGGAATACCTTACTCTAGATAGTGTAGATTAGTAGAGTACAGACTAGTATAACCTATGACCTAATGTCAAACATAAACCAATAGGGGGGGAGAGAGAGAGAGAGAGAGAGAGAGAGAGAGAGAGAGAGAGAGAGAGAGAGAGAGAGAGAGAGAGAGAGAGAGAGAGAGA
>OZ253446.1:7500-175000 GCA_965261245.1 Spirochaetia bacterium
TAGTGGACCATAAGGGCTCGAGTGATGCTAGCAGAGGGGACCCACTGTCCGACAGCCACCAGACCAGCGGTGGCAAGCCTTACTATGCACGTATACACATTAGAGTACAGCCCAGACCAGCTAGAGTGACCAATACACGTAGGATTCCAGAACTAACTGGATTACTATGCTTAAATTTAATTATAGGTACATACAACCAAGCATACGAAGTATTGAAGCTGTATATACTGAAACGTCTTGTACATAGATATATACAGGGGACCTCCGATAAAGGACACTCCATATACAAATAAAAAATATAAAGGACAAGTTTTTGTGCTCGAAACGATGACTTTCCTATACTTTTAGTGCATTTGCAACTCTGAGAATGGGATACCTACCTATGTATTAAGGACTGATCTCAAGGTGTCCTTGATATAGAGGTTCCACTGTGTATATATACTTAAACACATGTACGTACGTAGGTAGATAGATGTGTATTTTGGTATATACAAAGCCATACTACGATAGTGGTTAGTATGCATGAGTGTATAGCGGTGTGGTCGGTCAGAGTATAGTGTTACAGACCAGCGAACTGGAAAAACAGAAATTTATTTTTAATTTACTACGCATGCATCTTAAAGATAAACGTCAAAGTGTACAATTCATATCAACATCTTTCTCTTTTACTGAGAATGTCATAATAAAACATTAGGACATCAAAGATTATGTATTGTACCATTCATAGCATGGATTATCTGGTACATAATGACTCAACCATACACAGTCATCCACTACTCTCTTCATCTCTCTCTCTCTCTCTCTCTCTCTCTCTCTCTCTCTCTCTCTCTCTCTCTCCCTCCCTCCCCCTCCTTCTCCCTCCGGTACACACAGAAAGAAACACACACACACACACACATTCACAACCTAACTATAATATCTATTCAACAACCCACACAATTCACACAATATATAAGAAAGGCGGTCTTCCCTATTGAAGGGATAAAAAACAGTTCATCTATGCACACAGAGGAACACATTCGTACAAACACACAGTAAGATAAAGTCTTTACTTCCTTAACACACAAAGTTAATTGTAGTGATGCCTTTGTATGTAGCAAGGGACATTTGAACACACCCATACAGACATTAGCTGTATCACTCAAAGAAATAAAATACGCCCATCTTACAAATTGATGTTGTATTATTCATGCATATGAATAAGTCTAGATAAACCCTGAACACACCACACAATAGGAACAAAGTACACATGGACACAAAAAGAACAAGAGAGAGAGAGAGAGAGAGAGAGAGAGAGAGAGAGAGAGAGAGAGAGAGAGAGAGAGAGAGAGAGAGAGAGAGAGAGAGAGAGAGAGAGAGAAACAGAGAGAGAGAAAGAAGAGAGAGAGAGATTACTTGACCATGCAAAGGATACTACTACTACAATATGTAGAAATGGGCGAGACAGAATAAGGGCGAGAGGATCGATGAAAACCTCACCTTTTGAATGAATCAAGTCAATTCATAACACGATGAATTTCAGCAAAACAGGAAACTAAATCAGTGATTATGGACGAGTGTGGTATTCATTGGTGTGATTCTTGCTTCGTCAGTGGCTTTTTACGAGCAATAGATTGATTTTAGACGGCATACAGAAGCAGGTGTCAAGGCATGAATGCTTAACGTCACTAGGGGTCCCCTTACAGTGTGGACATTCATGTGTGATTAACTAGTTCATAATTACAATGTATACACTTTATGAAGTCATGATTATGTTGTAGGACTCTGAATGGAAAAGGTTATTCCCTTTGAATGCTCTCTCTCTTTCTGTCTCTCTCTCTCTCTCTCTCACTCTCTCTTCTCCCCTCCCCTTTCATTCACTCCCCTTCCTCTCCCCTCCCCTCTCTTTCACTCCCTCCCTCTTCTCTTTATCTTCCCTCCCCTCCCTCTCTCCTCCCCTTTCTCTCTATCCCTCCTCCCAACACTCGTAAATTTCAATTCATAAAAATTAATTGTGTCCAACTTTACCACCCTTTCCTTCATAGACAAGCCAGCCACAGATAAGTAGCTGTGGTACTGCCTAAGTCAACTAGAGGTAAATGCTCAGGCTGCTAACTACACTAGTGGACTACCACATTTAGATAAGCGAGACCCATCCAGATATTTGAATGTCCCAACCTAGAGATAGGCTGACCATATCATTATTGTGTGGTGAAAGTTAATCCAAGCTATATAAGCTAAGCCAAGTCCCGATTCACAGGTTATATTATTTCACTTTCTTCTAAAGTAAAATCATTCACTTTCTCTAATCATTCTCAGAAAGGTGCTTATCAAAACAATGAAGTGAATGGTCCACTGGGGTAGGTCACCGATGAAGTGACTTTCTCTCTCTCTCTCTCTCTCTCTCTCTCTCTTCCTCTCTCTCTCCCCCCTTCTCCCTCTCTCTTCCTACCCCCACACACCTTGACTATATTATCGACAAAACAATAAACATATTTAAACATGCACCAACCACCACCAAGACAAACCTGTCACCGTAATAAACCAACCGGATCAAACCGGTTTTCTCTCTCCGTAAACGCATACACACATACCTACCTACATACATATATGTACTTGTATACAAGTATGGCAATCTGTGTGTATATACATACATTATTGTGTATGCACGAGAAGCCAAAAATCTGAGCCTAAACTCGAGTCCAGTACAGTCCTAAAGAGGAGACCCTTACTCGATTGTGGAATGCTAACAGAGGCCACACTCACTCAAATAAATAAGTATGGCTCCGTAAACCGTACCCCAAACCGACCGACCGACCGACCCTGTTTAGTCAGTTGCCCATACATATATGACCATGAATGCAAATGCAAGCACATACATTGACCTATACCGGTGTATATATATAGAGAGAGTGAGCAAGGGCACTGAAGTGAAGTAGGTACTGGCCGGATACTATGCACTTGTATAGTTTAGAGGAAGTACACACAGTGCAATGGAACAGATATGGTCTGTGTACTGTAGTAATACATGTATGTAGACATGACAAAATATGCAGAACTATACTTGGCAGTGTTGCCACTATTGGTATAGTACAGGGAATATTAGCTTGAAGTCGTGGTATATACTTACATAGTATATTTAACTGTATTGTAGGTATATATACCAAGATCACTAGCAGTGTTGGTACAGGACATCTACAGTACATCTATTATGTACATATTATATTATACAAACCACATTAGTTTATTACAGTGTACTCCATTCAAAGTCTACACTGCTCCACCAATAGTATAGTATTTAGCTATACATGTACGTACACGAAAATACTACAAAAATGTGTACCATACGTGTGTGTAGCTGTTGCTGTGCAAGCACTACGACAAGTAATAGTTGCAAGACCTTAGTTGGGGGTGCATGAGATGCATCACAATTTTGTTGGCCCATGACCTCCTTTCATCATAAGCCTAACCTATGGTCACCCTCGCCCCTCCCGTAGCCAGCAATTTGCTCATATAAACTTTGGTTGCTATGCAACAGCCAACAAGCTGGTGTGTAACTACACTCTATTGTCTAGATACCCCATACACTAGCTAGGAGGTAAACATGCGTATGTTTCAATGTGTCCATTGACACCAGATACGTGTACAGTATTTCATCAGATAGGTGATCAACACTAGACACACTGTACCCCCCTCCACTATCACCCCACTTGTACCACATATTCTTACAAGTACATGTACATCTGGTGACGAGCCAGAAAGCTTACTGTGAAAAAAAAAAAATTTAAAACTTCATATTCTCATATTCTAATGCAACGTATGATTACGTACACAGCAAGCTATATATGGTATGGGGAGTCTACTAGCCCAGGGATTTATGTAAATATCAACCCAAACTCCTTTAACAACTGATTTTTGGAAGATGCACCTGCATCTGTCTTATACTGGAAAAAATTAATATTGCGTGTACACACACACACACTTGCATAACCTACACCTATATATATATATAGAGAGAGAGAGAGTGGGGTCTGCTCCCATTGCTATATGATACCGTCGCATGACTTTTGCACACAAACACATGAAGGTTGTTTTGCAAAACCGTGGGACAAAATATTAAACACCAGTAGTGGGTTCGAAGATACCTGATTGGTTAGAGCGAGGGTTTAGAAAACACACGGACATACATACATAGCAGGTCACATTTTAAACGGAATCAGTATGGCAATAAAAAAAACAATATCAAACAAGATGCTTTCAGAATGATTTGAGTCTGTGTGCAATTTTTAACAGGTAACACAGAGAAGTGTGTGTGTGTGTGTTTATTGATGAGGGGGTAAAGATATAAACAATAAACACTCTCACGTAGGGTCTGTCTTACAAGTTTAGAGAGAGAGAGAGAGAGAGAGAGAGAGAGAGAGAAGAGGAGAGATTTGAGAAAAATAACATTTATTCTATCAGAACACATGGTCGAAAAGTATGCAAAAACATGAAACCTGAAGCCAAAGAAAAGATCACAAGACACTTTGATCCACACTTGCTACTACTATACAAGCACACTCTCAGCTGTATTACTATAGTGACTGTTTACTATATATATGTGATCGAGTGATTACTGCGCAGAACACCCCACGCTATGCAACTGATTACGAGACACACACTTGGATATAGTAAAACATTGGGAACCTCCGATAAGAGACATGCTGTATTAAGGACACAAATACTCTGTATCATACTCGCTCTGATGGTTATCAGCTATAGGGGTTTACAAAACAGGACAATACTCGTAGCACATGTGTGAGGTATGCATGCATATATACGAATGGATAGCCTCGGACGCAAACACACCAGATGTACATGTACACAAGTACTCTCACACACACTCAACATACACACGTGACCACTAATAAGGCATATTTTTCTCCAGTATTCACAGGAAAAGAACTCCACTGCTCGACCACAAGACAATACAGCTGTGGAAACCAACATGTACCATTTCCCATATGCAATTCCCCTCAGAAAATTACCACTAGACTTTCTATTTCTACATTTTTTTGTATATTCTCATTTTTCACTTGTAACTGAGAGAGAGAGAGAGAGAGAGAGAGAGAGAGAGAGAGAGAGAGAGAGAGAGAGAGAGAGAGAGAGACTGAGAGGATAAGAGAAGAGAAAAGAGAAAAGAGAGATACTATCTATATACCAGCTGTATGAAAGTAACTCAATTCTACCATAATTATTATTAGATGTACCATTATTAAGCCACAGCATCAATTGTGGTTAAGGTACAAGAAACCACTAGCCACTTGTACTAGCTAGATAGGCAGTTGCATCACAGCTCAGCATAATTATTATGCACAGGTAAACAGGAAGCTTAGAAGCTTAGATTGAAAGGGGGGCAGGGGTGGGGAGGGGTGGGGGTACTCACTCAATTAACATTGAAAGTTTGATATGGTGTTATTATCATAATAATTATACATAACTTGAGCCGTTGACAGGGGTAATGGGTCAAAGTACACTCATTGGTGAGGGCTGGGAGATGCTACATTAAGCAACCATTTATAAACACTGCACACACACGTACACACACACACACACGTACACACACACACACACACAGAGACAAACATTACATATTATGTATAATGTACTGAGAGGAAATGTATACTTTAACACACGAGTGAGCAAGCGCCCGAGCGCCATCCCTGGTTGATTTGGTCTACACAGGGCTTTAGATAGGCATCTTTCTCTCCTTGCCCCCACACACACACCAAAAAGATTCCCATGGACATCTGTTGTGAGTTTCTCAAAGCAAATACGAGTGATTAAGCAGAAATTGGCACCAATGTGTGGGCGACAAGACCAATCATTTGCCAATTTTGGGAGCACATATAAAGTGTATAATATGCTACACTGAGCATGGCACCTTTCCAATTCAATGCTGTAAGCCAAACCTGGCCATTGGGGTCGCTGAAAGCTTCTATTCACCAGAGGTTGGGGGAGAGAGAGGCGGGTTAAAAGGGACAGAGTACTATTAAGCTAATTTAATCCACTTGGTTGATTTTCACCTCAAGATTTGGCTGAAAGTGGAAGCACCTTGAAATACACCACAGAGAATGCCGGCAACTCTCTCTCTCTCTCTCTCTCTCTCTCTCCCTCTCCCTCTCCCTCCCTCTCCCTCTCTCTCTCCCTCCCTCTCTCCCTCCTCCTCTCTCTATCTCTAGTAAACTAGAAAACGATCTTGTTTAACGTCTAAACAGAGTGCTTTTATGTACCTTAAGGACTTGATCCAAGTTCCATCTATTAATTAATGTCACTGTTCACTCAACACCTACCCCACTCCCCACACACCACACATGACTACTAATTTCCAAGATGTGCAAATAAAACACTCTAGTAGTCAAGCAATTATTTAAGTGAAATTAAATTTCTGGTACAGACTTGAGGAGGAAAAATTAACCGACCAATACACAAGAAAATGAAAAAAGTTGTACCTTTTCCTTGTGAGCACTACAACGACCAATTACGGTTGCCATTAGCAACGGAATTCCAGTGGTAAATCCCACCAGTACACATGGGCAACCAAACCGTTAATTTGGCTCCTTTTAACATATTGGTCATATGAACGATATACAGTGGAACCTCTCTATAGCAAACATCTTGGCGACAGCTTAAATTATCTTGATTAAAGGGGCATCCTCATTTCAGAGATAATTTTTGCATGTATTTCTGTAGAGAGGTATCCTCTTTTAGTAATTTATTTAGAAGGTGGAGAGCCCAGGAATTTCCCATACTCTAAGCTGAGTTTTTCCTCCCTGGATTTTTGGAAGCTCGCATATATAGAAATTATACTAAACTATTGAAAGATGCCCCTGTGTCCCCCTCTCCAGGCAAATTTGGAATTTTCAATCCTATATCAATCATTGCAATTCTTTAGGGGTGTCCTTTAAGAGGGGTTACAGTGTTAACGGCATCGGTGGTGGCAAGCTTAAACAGCTGGTGGTTTGAAGTAATTGTTTCAACACTCGGCTTCTGTATAATATATAAGGGATGGAGTTTACTACTGGCCAATAGTGAACTCTTTCAAGCACTGACTGATATACAGTGTTGATGCAAATGATGGGAGGAAGGTCTGGGAAGGAGTCAACAGACAATGAGACAAGAGTGCACGTGCACAACACAGCTGTGTGTGTGTGTCTGTGTGTGTGCCAACCTGTCTGTATATTGAGCACAGTGTTCATATGTATATACATGTGTAAGTGAAAGTTACATAGATCACACTGCAGGTGGCAGGCCTGGCAAAGCTTCTCATGTACAAATGACATGTGTAGATGAAGCAGTAATGGAGACAGCAATTGTCATGTGAGAGAGAGAGAGAGAGAGAGAGAGAGAGAGAGAGAGAGAGAGAGAGAGAGAGAGAGAGAGAGAGAGAGAGAGAGAGAACTGCACTTTTAGTACAAGGAACGATGACAAGGCAATACAATAGTGGGATAGCATTTCACTAACATCCTGTGTGAGAGTGGAACACAAAGTTTCTACTGCAAAACCAAAACCAGATTAACCCTTCTCCAACATACACAGAGAGAGAGAGAATGTGTGTATTACCCGACTGTGTATGCTTAGTGAGTAGGACTACTGGCAGTACACAAGCTATATACCTAACCACCTGTATATACATGCCAGCCAGCCAGCCCATAGCAACCCCAAAACAGTGGAATCGACTTAGGCCAAAGCTTACTGTCAGTGAGGGCAAACAATACTGACACTCCAGTCTAAAGCACCCGGAAAAAGTCACACTCAATCAGTGATGACTGCTGGGAAAGATTGTTTTGACACTAAGGCGTGAGTAAAGGTGGTGGTGAAAATGAGCCAGCCAGCCTAGTTAGATTGCCAGTTGAGCTAGCTGCTGCGAGGTAAGCAGGAAATTGGACATGACTGTAAGGTTTGGCTAAGTCTGAAAACTACACAGACAATCACCTGCAGTCAGGTCTGAGTGCATGTGTGTACAAGGAAGTGTAAAGGGTAAGAGTTCACTTAGTGTAGGTAGGTAGAGCACTTGTACATAGGTATAGGGAGAGAGAGGGAGGGAGGGGGAAGGAGGGAGAGAGGAGAGAGGGGGAGAAGGAGGGAGCGAGGGGGAGAGGAGAGAGAGAGAGAGAGAGAGAGAGAGAGAGAGAGAGAGAGAGAGAGAGAGAGAGAGAGAGAGAGAGAGAGAGAGAGAGAGAGTGTGTGAGAGAGAAAGAGAGACTCATAAACATCTCTACACAAAGTCACTAAAAACTACTGTCATAGTTGTACAGCACCATCAGTCGACGACACAGTCTATCTAAAGTGGAACATGTGCACGCTGGACAGGTCCACTAGGAGGTAAACCCCTAATGAATTTAATAAAATTAAATCCGTAATGAGTCGACAGGATGGATGGTTAAAACCCAACAGCTGGACTGACCATCAAGCAATATACCCACATAGATAGTTACCCGCTATAATATTATATATCCAGTATTATGCAATGTTTACCTATGTACGTATGCAAGTTAGCATTTCAGTGAGAAATTGATTATTATTATTACAAGGACACACCTAGTACCTTTAAAAATTAAATGCACAAGCCTTATGCTTAATGGACACCAAATTACTGGATCCATACTCGCACTTATTCACCACTAATGGACGGGCTTCAAATTGTAATAATGCAGCGTCTATTAGTGTTGGTTATAGCATGCATTAGCTCTCACGCCCCAGTAACTATTAAACGGAAATATAGCAGTTCGTGATATATCACTTGGCAAGTATATACACACGTTCACCATAGACACTTTACTGCATACACGCAGACACACACACACATGATGGTGTTTGGTGGTATCACTCGGCAAGTACGTACCTTCTCACATAGACAGTTGACTGCATACACGCAGACGCACACACACACATAACACGAGATGGTCATGGAGTAAAGTGAAGGTATTGACGGGAGTACATGTTGTAAAGTTATGAGAGCTAGAACAGAGGTAGGTAGGAGCATAGCCCATGTCAGTAATATTACCCTCTCCTACAGACTGCACACACTCATAGAAGAGAGTGTGAACTCTATACGCCAACACACTCTCTCTTCTTTCATATCTCTCCCCTCCCCCTCCTAGTCCCTCTCTATATACATCTTTCTTTCTCTCTCTCTCTCTCTCTCTCTCTCTTTCTCTCTCTCCCTCCTCCTTCCCTCTCTTCCCTTCTACTCTCTCTCTCCCTCTGCCTCCCTCCACCTCCCTCTCCCTTTTCCTCTCCCCCTCCACCTCTCCTGAACCGCCACCAACTCGAGAGTGTAAACAATAAAAGTACTGTTCATGACAAATGCCACACTCTATTCACCATCACTACACAGCAGCATGAAGAACACAGCTGCAGAATTGAACACAAAACTCTGAGCAACTTTCACAAATATATCGCTAGCTACAGTGTGCGTTTAATAGTCTATGCCTGGCTTATTTTCATCACAGGTAAAACAACATGAGACTAGAGTCGGACACAGTTCCCGGGGTGACCGCGCTACCAGTGGCATCGAATGGTGTACATGTAGCTTGTTGGGCCTATATTTATACCGACGTGAAGAGAGATAGCTACGCGCAACTGTGCGTAGCGGAGGGTACCCCTGTGTCTCGCTCGCTCTCTATAAACGATAGTGTTTCGTACTAGGCTATGTAATGGTGTGTTTATACGACAAGTATTCTCGGACGCGTATTCTCTCTCTCTCTCTCTCTCTCTCTCTCTCTCTCTCTCTCTCTGTCTCTCCTCTACCTCCCTCTCTACCTAAGGTACGTATAACACTAACTTGTAGCTGCGTTCGACAGCTTCCAAGGCGAAAAGAGGTGAGAATAAGTGGTAATCCATTTACATGTCGTAAAGTACTACGCAACTCGAGCCACGCTAGTTACACAGTCGGCGCTACTCGCTGTACAGTAGCGAAGCGAACACCGAGATACGGTATATGTACGCTACTAACATACGAAGCAGTCGCCGCGTCAACTAGATATGAGTATAATAATGTCTATGGTAGTCGGACCAAAACACATAGGTACACACACATACACACATACACAAACGCATAGCTACCAACCGAGTTATTACTGCAGATAGCATACAAACGCAGTACACTTAACCAAACACGACTCACCTTCAAGACTTATCATAAGACGAGTGTTCTTATCTTGAGCGTTTTCTCTCCGAGCTGTCTTTCGCGCGAGAACCTGGCCAGGTTGGTTCGCTGTTGCTGCTGTCGATTGTTGTATACTCTCTCAATCTCGCGCTCTTCCAGGTTTTGAGTTGATTTTGAGCTCTGGCCGGCTAAACGTATTCATGACGGCGCTGCGCTAATTGGCCTACCGTATGTAATTAATCCAATAACTCGAATAAAAGCAATTTTGAACTACCTGAAGAATATTATTATCATGTACTTTGTACCATGGCTTGTAACTTCTGACCAATCAGGTTGCAGTATAGGAGGTGAATAAATTACTTGTTAGTTTTTTACAAGATCTTTACAACCTTTTAATTGGCATAATTTTATGTATAGGATCATAATTAATACTCTTATCAGTACATGACCACGGTACAAGTTGGTTACATCACGAGGTGGAGGTTTCTATGTGATTTATATACACAGCCTCGGGCCGAGAGACCTCCACCTCGTGATGTAACCTAGTACCTATACATAGCCTCGTCCATCATTTTTGTCCCTGGTCCTCTTTTCGGGCCTGGGCCGAGGCTATTACTGTACGTACTCTACCTGGAACTTTGGGTTTCATAAAGACGTTCTGAAAATGATTATACTATTATGAGTCCGTTTTTCAGATGTTTGACTGTCGCATGGCAATGTTTACACTTTGTATATCCCTGTTGTATATAGTCACTGTGATGTACATGTACACATAATTTGTAACATTTATTCTATAATGTACATTGTATTTAGTGCTTAATTATAAAATTCGAGCTATCCATGCACAAAAATTTCATCTGCGCCATCGTTTAATTTCCATTAAACTGTTGGACACGAAAATTAATTAATGCATGTGGAGAACATTTTAAATTCCTCAAAATTTAAGCGTTATACTATAGATATTACAGATTACGTAAGTATTGCATAAGATTAAAATATATTACCCATATATATATAATTCCTAGTGTAAATGTCTTGTCCAGTTTATATATAGCAATAAAATTAATAATCATGTCAAAATAATAATCAAACACACACCAAAACCTTTACATTGATGACCTGAAGCTAAAGTGAACTATCATTGAAGAATTCAATCGCTACAAATTACACTCTCATAATAAAAGGTTTGACTACAAAGTTGTTCTATTGACCTGGTCCGGAAAGACTCTTGTCCATGAAGCGTCTCTTGGTGAAGCACAACCACCACTGTGTGTGGGGAGGGAGAAGGGGGGAGAGAGAGAGAGAGAGAGAGAGAGAGAGAGAGAGAGAGAGAGAGAGAGAGAGAGAGAGAGAGAGAGAGAGAGAGAGAGAGAGAGAGAGAGAGAGAGAGAGAGAGAGAGAGAGAGAGAGAGAGAGCTTAGTAAACAGGGAGCACACACTTATACAACAATACATAGTCTACTAGTGACATGCAGGGCCTGTTTGGGGCGAGCCTGAGCTCCCGGAGGATGTTTTCTCTTTTTGTTGAGCTGATTCTGAAGCTCTCTTTTGCAGTCTCCCCTCTCTCTGCTCTTGAGCTGATGTATAGGTGTCACAAATCTGTATAGACAGTGACTTAAATTTCGGCTTAGCTATGCTTTAATTTAGTAGATAGGTAGGCATTCCAGGTAGAGCGGGAGCATAACCAAGATCGCGATCAGAATCTGCAGCCACTTGGCCTTTCTCGAGACAGGCTTTGACACTATAAAGGCAATCTATTTTGCTGACTCAGCAATGATTGTGCACGTGGTACCGGAGAGCGCAGAAGTTTCTTCATGCGGCCTCCGGAATATATCGCGCACTGCATACAATGTATATGGCGGCGCGCGGGTGACGGACGTACCATAATATATATACCATATATAGATTGCGAACATTCAACTCGTCTATGTGGGGCTCGCTCAGGCTCGCCCCAACCAACAAAATATCTCCTAAATTAGGAGATACCTTCAACTGCCAAAAATGTCACTAACACAATACAGCGTGGACCAGCTGGCAAAGAGCTCCCTCATAGAGTAAGTGCTACTAACAAGAAGCTCAAAGGAATCTTCAGAGAGTACTCAGTTTACAGTAGTTATCACAAAGCAGGGTGACAAGTATATACCACCTTTCACACAATTACAAATTATTATTAGTCTGACAAAAGCCTACAAGTGTAAAGCCTTCCCACCAAAAAATCTCCATTATTAAAAGTGGTTAATTTAAAGAGAAGAGCTCAAGAGTCAAGTCTTATTACAGGACCATCGCCACATACATGTATATGAGACTAGAACCGGCTTAACTGAAGAACAGTCTTACTACCTGCTTCTGCCTTAGCCTCTCACCCAAAGGATTATATAGCATACCGTGACACTCGGAACCTTATTATGTCAGAGGTTTACCACACAATAGCCAAATTAGCCAATGGCTATATACAACCTATACCACCATGGGTACTATGCGAGTAAGAAGTAGCCATTTTTGTCACTGCTCGGTGCACAACCTGCTACTTTCGTGAGCTTCAATTACAGCAATATTCTAAAATTGGCTATAATATACACTTGGGTGAACTGAAGCCATGTACATGTACATTTGGGGGGCTCATATACATATACCACAAGACAAAGAGACAGTGACAGTGGCTCAATGCTTATTCTAAAAAGGAAGTTTGCACGCTACAGGGGAGGGAAAGTCAGCCAAAAATGTAAGTAATCTATCCAGAGGAATCAAACTGGGGGGAAATAACCACGTGCTTTGTGTATTGGTAGCATAAAAGAGGGTCTTGAGAGAGAGATACCATACAGCCAGGAAATCTAGGCAGTCGTTTAAACTGTGAGGTTTTGTACCAAATTCAATGTCATGAAACTTAATACCGATGCCTTTAAACTTTAAATTTTGTATACACACTCTGTCTTTATGTTGTGGTCAGTACTATGTACAACGTGTGTGTAAGGTACATTTTTTGCAGAAAATTTAAGTTGGCAAGAGAAAGACAGACTTAAACGCCACTAAATGTAATTCTCCGACAGATTTTCCACTTATCGAGCTACATGTAGCTATTTGAGACAGTTTGACTGGGATATCGGGCTATTATTTTATAAGTATGCAGACTCTAATTCACTGTTACCATAGATATATACAGTCTGTACTAGTACATGTTGTATTTGTACATTGTAAACAATACCTTGCTTGGCTTGTCGTCAGCCCCAAACACTTTATCAACCAGCCTCACACCGACCTCCTGACGCATCTGGGTGAAGTACTGACGCATTTGGTCTATGGGTGGCGGCAGCAGTGGGTTGAGACGTTTGTTGGTAGAGTGTGCGTAGGAGAGAGGAGGGAAATGAGAAGAGAGGGGGTGGAGAGGAGGGAGGGGGAAGGATGGAGAGAGAGAGAGAGTGTGTGTCAAATACACAAACAGTACAAGCATGTACACACTACACTAGCTGTATAATCAACAGCTACCTTCAAACGTCAAAAATGCATCCATCACACACACACAACACAATACCGTCACTAACTGACAAAGTCACCACTGCATACACACGAAAAGTGAAACATTCCTAGAACACTAGTGTGAGACAGTTCACACACTCACCACTTTCGCCACGGTTGGCAGGTTTGGTCATAAAGGCATTCAGTGGGAAACGAGTATCTCCGGGAATGTCAAAACTGGACACAGCAAGGGTGGCCAAAGACTTGCCGGCTTCGTTCCTATTGGGGCACTATTGGACCACATGTCCATTTTTGTGCCACGAGTGTGTGTGTGTGTGTGGAGGAGGAGAAGGCAATTAGCTGATAAGACAAAGTACGTATGTTGTCAGCAAAAAATTTAGACACAAATGGAACACACAAACATACACTGAAACAGTGAAGCTCATTTGAACAATGTAATTACTTGATTGATTATACATCTTGACATGATAAGACGTATGTAACTATGTCAGAAAGCATCATATTATTATAAAAGTCAACGTACAACGTGTATAGCGGGAAACTTAGGAGCTGACATTTGTAATCTAATATACACATAAAAATATATATTATAATACATGTACATGTATATTGGCAGATATTCAATTTGGCAAAGTTTTGAAAATTCCCCAAACCGCCAAATTAAAAACCTTTCTACAGTTTCTCACTATAATAGTAATTATGAGCAGGTTCTACCTATTATGCTGAAAGTGTGCCAATTTTTAGCCAAAACAGTCTCGGAATAGTAGTAGCAGTAGAGGAGCCGATGGAACGAAGCCACTTAAAAATGTATATAGTCTTTACCTTACAACTGCCACAAACGCTCACGTATGCAGTGTGTATACCGTACTTGGTTGACAAACGACTCTTAAATACAGAAAGTGGTACCAGTTGAAAACAAATAACAATAGCGACATATATAGACGTATAATGCATATAGAGATAGAGAAAATACGCTGAGATAGGCAAAACAATCTCCAACATAGTATTTCATTCCAAAATCATTCCGACAGGTTTTTCTTGGCAACCAACTTGAAAATGTGTCTTACATTATAAATTATACACAGTACTCTTCACTGTAGGGTATACAGTGGAACCTCTATATAAAGGACACCTTGGGACCAGCTATTTTTGTCCATTATAGGGAGGTGTCCTCTTCTCAGAGGTTGAAAATACACTGAAAGTATAGGAAAGTCGTCGTTTGGGGCAAGAAAACTTGTCCTTTGTACAGAGCAGAGATTTTTTGTATTTGTATTGTGTCCTGAATAGGGAGTGTCCTTTATCAGAGGTTCTACTGTCCACTGTAGGGTATGGTTTGTACACACAAGGCATAGGACCATTACCCATTTCACATGTACGTATCTGTGATTAGTTTCCAATAAAGTGTTGACGTTGGAATAAACTCCACCCTAACCACACCCACCAACCTTATAATGATGTGGAGAACACTATCTTGACATAAATTAAGATAACAAATGTAAAAGTGTTTCAATGTCTTGGAACGTGAAACTAACCCTTTGAAGTTTCTTGAGACACTCACTGATGTAGAGGGTGACGTAAATAAGGACACGATCGGCAGAGCCCTGCAAGGAAGTAAGGGAGGAGGTAGTGGGGGAGAGAGAGAGGGAGAGAGAGAGGGAGGGAGAGAGAGAGAGAGAGAGAGAGAGAGGGAGGGAGGGAGGGAGGGAGAGAGAGGGATAATGGTTGTAAATTTAAGTAAAAGCGATACATGTTAATTACAGAACAATGTTAAAATGACAAACCATCAAAGCATTTCTAAATCGATTGTGAAATTGGATTACAAGACCATGCCACTCTTTAGATTTTACTATTGTACATACATGTACAGCTGTACATGTACATGTGTGTACATATACATGTAGAATACTATAACTCAAGCGCACAGTAATACAAAACGGAGACATGCAGTCTGTCGCTGCGACATGGACAGTTTTAGTTTTGATCACGTAATGGCACAATTTAACTAGTTAATTAACTACAGCTGTATGCGCGATTAAACTAGGTATGTCTTGACGTGATATTTTTGACGATCAATAGTTAACACACACATGTACCCACATAGTTGGCAGACAACTATGAAAGATAGTGCTTTAATTTGAGGGACTTTAAATGTTCACCGTTTTCACTGATCAACAGCCATGCAGCGGTTCCCCATACAGTAGCCAAATTAGCCAATGGCTACAATTTATTTCACCTTGGCTACTAACCTCTGCAAGAAGTAGTCATTTTTGTCACTGCTCAGTGTTCAACCTACTTATTCAGTGAGCTTCAATCACAGAGAATATTCCCCAAAATAGCTACAACATTAAGAGTTTGGGAAACCTCTATAAACAATGTAAGCCAACTAAAACATATGGCTTGGTGTAGGGTACAACAACTATGAAGATATTTTAAGCCTCCCAGTACTTTCATATACCATAGATCAGGAAACCTCTGCCTATCTTTTTTTTCGCGTAAGAAATTTTCGCTCATTTAATTTTCGCCACCTGCACTAGTGTAGGTATATAATGCTGTACATCAGAAAAATTTTCGCACATTTAATTTTTCTACTGTATATGTGGCAGTTGCAGGTCAATTTATTAAAACGGGATAATGTTTGTTTTCTACCTGCAATTGCCACATACATGTGTATACAGTAGTTTCATTCTGGCTACATATACTTATACATGTATTTATACAATCGCACACCACTTTTATTCAGGCTATGTACAAGGAATGATCAACAACAACATGTATGGTGATGTAATACTAAGCCAAACATTGACAAAACACCACACGACAAACACCCGGTACATCAAGGGACAACACAAGCTAACACAGTCATACGTACGTACATGTAGCTATTCAGTGTTTCCCCAAGAAAACAAATATGGGGGGAGAGAGAGTTTGTTGATAATTATTATGCAATTATGCAATACTTAATTGTAGAACAACTTGAACTAAAGTAGTCTGTTGTTCTTGTCACCATTATTTGACCGTCGAGATAATTTTCAATCTAGCTAGCTAGCTAGCGTTTACCCACGTGTGGATTACGCAATCGATAAATGTTACGCATACATGTATGTGTGCGTGCTTAGCTCACACTCTAATTAACGCACATGTAAGAGATCGACGGTCGAGATGGACCGTCTCACAGGCTCACAGCTAGCTAACAGTGTGGTATTCGGTCACTTTTATAGGGGGCGCAGCGCCCAGGTACCTCGCTTTAGGGGAAACACTGCTATTGTAATACAACACACATGTACAGTGTACATGTACTACTATAGAGGAGGTCGGTCACAATTTTTAATTAATGCACGCTTGCCACAGACTTTAACATACGCCCTCCCGCAACCCAGGTCAACTGGCTGAGTCAGCAAAAACTGCACACGACATATGGCGCACGTTGATAATTATGGCATTCTGTGAAAGATCGTGACCAACCTCCTCTGATACTACTACACTGTATGAGCAGTTGAGGTACATACATGTATGTATAAAAAATCACAAAATTAATACGACTTCTTTTCAAGGATAAATGGATTAACAAGAAAGGCATGGACAGTCATCAATTAAATTAACCCAATTAAGACTGGACTTGTACCTAATTTCAAAAAGCCTTATTATTGACAGTACATGTACATTTACATAATTATCTCTACACCCCAATTAAACCAGTTTCAACAAAATAAATGTTTACACGTAAGCATGTACATTACAGTTTTCCCTAGGCTGTTTCGGCAAAGTGGCCAGGCACGCACTCCATGCCTTAATGTCAATATGAGTATTTCTTTGATGTGGCAAGTTGGAATATATTGACATGATGCGGACTCAAACTCCGCCTAAACCACACCCACCCCAAGTCTAAGGCTGTCTTGTGAGACACGTTAATCAAAGCGTAATTACATACCTTGACTTCGTAGCTCTTAAAGAACACGTTAGCCTTGAAATGCAACAGTGCCTCGTCGATGATGTCAGTCTCAGCACCTGTGCATAAAACAGACAATAATAGTTCACCTTGGTAAAAGCAGGCCTCCCAACTATACGTCCAGCTCATTGTACAGCACATGTATGTTAACTCAAATACACAGGTACAGTGGAACCTCGATGTACACTTGTTCAAGTACAACTTGGGACCAGAAGTCTTCATACTTAATAGGGAGGTGTCTTATTCTCAAATCCACTGAAAATATAGGAAAGTTGTCGTCGAGACAAAAAAAAGTGTCCAGTATACAGACCAGGTAAGTCACTAAAGAGCGGAAGAATGGCGCAGCACCGCTCTTAGAAATAACATTTTCCTTTTGATGTGGTTTCAATAACCACGAATGTGCTTTGATGTTTAACGTAACACCGCTCTTCAAAATCCATCTAGTGAATCCTCTGGGGACGTTTTTGCTTTTTTTGTTGTTATTTTTTTACTATCGTGTCCTTAATATGGAGTGTCCTTTATTGGATGTTCCACTGCACATGTATGAGTTACATGTACATTGTACATGTATCTAAAATTTTCATGGCTACAGAACTCTATGAAACGGTATTACGTAAAACTCCATCACAGTTGAGTTACATGTATATATAATTAAAGGTGCTATTCTATTATACAGTGGTTTCCTAAACTCAAAAATCCAACAGCCAGTTCAGAGAATATTGCTGCGACCAACGTTCACTGAAGAAGGTTAACACTGGGTGGTGACAAAAATGGCTATTTCAAGGAGGAATAAGCTATAGCATATATAGCCATTGGCTAATTTGGCTACTGAGTGGGGAACTCTTGATTATACCACTTAATAAGCCCATAAAATTAGAAGAATGTAAGGATACAGTGGACATATTATTATATACATGTACATACGCATACAAATGTCTGAAACACATGTACTTAATTGGGTATGTACAGATCATCATACTAATTTGTTGTACATATACAATGTCATGTGTATATATGCACTGACACACGTACTTGTTCTGGGGGCGGGTCCCTTGAACTGAGTCCTCAGTGGCAATAGAGCCATATTACCGAGCGTTTTGTTATCATCCGGATTGAACGAGGAGTGGTATGCCTAATAAAAGATAATGACAATTATATAATTGTATAGTGCTTTAGATTTAAAACATGAAGAAACTGGTGGGGGGGGGGGGGGGAGGGACACACGCACAACCTCACTCGCACACACTCACTCTCACTCACTCACTCACACTCTCACACTCTCTCTCTCTCTCTCTCTCTCTCTCTCTCTCTCTCTCTCTAGCACACACACAACCAATCACCTAGCTTATCTCAGATCATAGCAAGTCTATAATATATTCATTATAAACCCAAACCCAAGCCTCTCACATAAATACAGCATCAATGATCATACAACTAGCGAGG
This sequence comes from Spirochaetia bacterium, assembly GCA_965261245.1. GTDB lineage: Bacteria > Spirochaetota > Spirochaetia. The sequence goes on from OZ253446.1 coordinate 26,493, forward strand.
AGTTAGTGGAAATCATGGAACAAGGAGATTATCCGCCACGTAACTCGCTCAGCTAGACAACACTCACGGGCATTGTTGGACGTTTGTTTGACTCGCTTCTCTCAAGACTTCAGGCCGTCGACAAGGGTACTTCCAAATTTGGTGCTATTTAGTTTATCAAATATCACGTGCCAATACTAATGGTCACGTGATCACGTGAGCTCCGCCCACTTAATTGTAATCGTGTATAGCATGCAGTTGATGTTTCTCAAGACAGAAACTAGAAACTTACATCGAGATTAGACTGCTATACATTGATTATATTAGATAGTACCATAGATATTATAGACTACGTTTAGCAGAGATGTGCAGCCTGCATCGAGTACCCAATAAAAGCCTCGAACTAGGTATTGCAGAGAGTCAGCTCTCTGGCTAAATTCTAATCATTACACAGTGAATTATAAATAATAACATGCTTATATACTCTTACTTATTTTTACACAGCCAGACTTCTGTTTTCTGTTGATAATGGAGAATCACGGTACGGGCGTTTGTGGAGTTGTTCTCGAGATACAGCTGCGGAAAGTATTGCGCATGCGTATTTACTCCGCATACACAAATTAAATGTATGTTGCTGGACTGCCGGTACTCTAACTAAAAAGGTACTATAATATTCTACCAAATTGGGCAGTATCTCCAAGCTCGGCCGGCAAACATAAGCTATTTTAAGCGATGCGCATAGATCTATGTCTGCAAGACTATATTATTATACTAGATCTACTCACGCTTTACACTACTACCAACCATGAATATCATTAAAGCTCCATATAAAATGCTGTACTTTGGATGACAAAATTGTTACTTGACCCAGACAGGACTGCATGGCAACCATGCATTGCCATGCAGTCCTGTCTGGGTTATGCAACTATTACATATTGCATATAGTTAGCTATAGGTGGGCATAGGCGCGCGATCGACATGGCGTGATCACCACATGTCATGTGACAAGCATGTTTCGACGCAACATAACATGACACTGTTCGGTTAATTAGGTTTCAGGTCGTGGTGTTGCGGTGCAGTACAAGGGGTCTTCAATATAATTTTTTCTATATTTGTTTATGTTGGCTGCGCTGTCGGATTTCCTTCTCTTTCTTCTTAGTTTCCCTCTCACAGAAACAGTGTTTTAAATGGGCCGCGATACTGGTCCGACAAAGAGGCATACGTCTACTCACCAGTCCAACTCAAACTCATCTCTCATCGACAACTGCGAAGATTCAGCGAGTCAAGAGGGAATCAAAAGTTCGGAAGGTAACGTTGTGTCAGACGAGCGTCCGCGCGTGCGTTCGCTTACTACGTCTTTGCCGATGAAGATAGAGCAACAATTGGAGAAAATCGCCCACTGGGCTTGGAATACGATATCTTTCGATGCCCTACCAAGTTATCTCAAAGACAATGAGTATCTCAAATCCAGCTATCGCCCTCCGATGTATTCTTTCCGTGGCTGTTTCAAGAGCATGTTCCGTATGCACACGGAGACCTGGAACATTTGGACACACTTGATAGGGTTCATTTTCTTTGTCATCTTAGTGTGTGGCATCTACATCTTTGGAGATTACATCACCTACTGGTTTGAGGACGTACAGATACACAGTCTTCCCTGGGTCGAACAGTTTATGATGATGTTCTTCTTCGCTGGTGCCATTGGCTGCTTGCTCTGCTCAACAATGTTCCACACATTCGCTAGTCACTCGAAAGAGGTGTTCCACTTGTTCATTCGACTGGACTACTCCGGTATTGCATTCCTCATCACAGGCTCGAGTGTTCCTGCGTACTACTACGGATTCTATTGCGCGACCATCGCTGGATTCACTCACATAGCCATACTGCTCAGTCTGTGTGCGTTGTGTGTGACTGTGAGTATGCGAAGCAAATTCAGCACTCCGAAATATCGCCCACTCCGCTTCACCGTGTTCGTCCTCTTTGGTCTCTATGGAGTCGTACCAGCTCTACACATCATAGTGAGAGATGGCTACACACAAGCATGCCTAGCCTTTGCTCCCTGGAGTCTGGGAGCTATGGGTGCCATATATATCTTTGGCGGTATACTCTACGTGTTGAGAATCCCCGAGCGTTTCTCCCCGGGTATGTTTGACATCTGGGCCAGTAGTCATCAGCTTTTTCACATCTGTGTGATCACTGCTGCCCTCGTTCACTACGACACACTCCTCAACATGATAAAGTACAGACTGGACGTCGGAGGGTGCCTGCCAGCGGTCAACATGTTGGCTGTATGAATATTGCACTCTACAATGTCATAATTTAGTTACAACAACAAAAACGGTCATGCAAATTCATTGATGATTTATGATTGTACATGTGCTAATGTTTTTACTTCACGCATTATTATTCAGTGCATCAATGGCTTCAATTTATTTGTGTCCTGCTCCCGATTATTTGTGTGGCTGCAATATTAATAGTAACTGTTGTAGATGGCTGTGTCAACATTATCTTTTGCTGAGAACAATAATGTGTCATCTGTACATGTATTGATATTACCACTGTATGTTACCGTGATACACAGGCACATTTTCACAGATATGACTTGTAGTTCATGGTATGTATTATACAATGTCATATCTTGTATCTACATGTACAATGTACATGTAGATAACAATATATGACATTGTAGCATTGGGCTATTTGTCTCGAGTTAGAGAAGCCTAGAATTGTATATATAATATATATACGGTCATAATGTAGTGACAATCATTATGCCTATTGTACGTACACTTGGCATTACTTCATATGTATCATGCCAAGTAGGGTCATGACTATTATAAAAAAATTAGTATCACTGATAGTGATCTGTTCACATGCATTCATATGGCTCCATCGGTGATCACACGGTCATTAAATTTTCATCATTGCATGTATACTCGACATAGTGCATTAACAGTTATGGCCATAAACAGCTATAGTGCCTGTTGATGAAGCTGTGTAATAGCTACACGTTCTATACCAACATGCTTGCATTTAGTACAATACTGTACAGTGACCGTCTGAGGCTCTTACTTAATTTCAGTATTATACAAAAGCTCCATGTCATTAGAGTGTGTTTATCAAACCATAGATCTACATATTTTTCAGTACTGTCATATAATATAAAGAGTCATTAATATTTTTGGTCAGATTTCCATAAAAACAATGATAAAGTTGGTGACTATGCTATATATAGCAAGTGGGCATCAAATGGAAGTTTATACGTACCATGTATATACCATGGCACGGTACCATGGTACCAACGTGCAACCAGGAAGTAAACTAATGACATCAGAAGTCATCATTGTGCGCGTGCGCGTCGTGCGTATATACTCGTACTCGACTCGTACCGTACGTACGTGTGACCATAGTGTGACGTGCGCGTTTGGCAGTACATCCCATGATCAAAGATACCTAAAGACAACAAAAAATACAAATTCTTTAAATGCATGCCATGCTGATTATAATTATCTACACAACGTGACAGTGAATCATTAATTATAAAGGAACCAATATCACTTTGACAATCAATTACTACAGTTATGTATGTACTTTTTCAATTACCGACTATATACTTGCACTGTCATAGAGTCTGTATGCGGCTAGTATATAAAAGAGCCAGCTATTTGTGGATGCACTGAATCATTCAGGCTTCGCTCAATCAAGATCTGGACTTCGTTTTGGATCAAGTTTTGGAGCACTCGGCAACTTTTGAACACTAGCTACAGATCTGCTGAAGTTTCTACCCTTAGTATATATAAAATTATGCTAAAGTTGAAATTGTTTGTTTGCCTATTTGCGGGTTGCTTGTATGCAAGCAATGCTACCCTCATTGACAAACAACCTGACTGCCCACCAGCAACTATACCACTGACATTCAGCTCCTTGGTATGCTTATTACAATGCAATGTATATATATATATATCATACATGTCATGCTGATGTTTCATTTCTTGTATAAAAAATAATAAAATCTCAATTGACCATACTAGTGTGGGGCTCGCCCCAATCATAAACTATTATAGCTAGCTTATTGTATGTGCACTCATGAATTACAACCACAAATCAAAACACATGTTTATTTCCCGCCTCTCAATGTACATGTCTTAAGGGGGTTGGTAAAGTTGAAATTGGAGGAAGTGAGAGAGAAGCAATAGGCGAATGGCATCGCAGTGAGGCTAATGAAGCATACTATTCCAAATTCAATCTTCAAGATGGAACACAATTGGAATTTATTGGACTGTTTGAAGCTGATAAACATATTGAATACAGAATTGTGACGTAAGACTAAGTCAGTTGTACAGTAATAACGTTAAACACATTAGGAATTGCCATTTTAAGCATAATAATATTATACTCAAAACTGTAAAAGAATTCTAACTTAACCTGTATAGTTTTATACCATGGCTTGTAACTTTTGACCAATCAGCTTAATTGGAGTATGAGAGGTGTCTATATTTAATAGACACCTCCGGTCCTAGGAGGTATATATATAGATAGAGACCTACAAGTTTAATAAAAGAATTTTAGGAATTTCAATAATTATCATCTTATCAGTACATGACCATGGTATATACAAGTTGTTGCTGTGTTGGCCTCTATGAGATTTACACAGCCTCAGTGCGTAAATCACCATATGCGCATGTATATTATATTAGAAGGATAAATTCCACTCGGCTTTGCCTCGTGTAATTACTCTTCCTTCTAATACATGGCTCAGTGCAATTATTTCCCAAATTGCAATCAAATTCATGTGATTACCTACATGTATATAGGTAAAAACAACTTGGCATGCAAGTTTAGAAAAAAATCTACTCTCTTGCTCTGTAGCACTGTATACTAATTTGTCCTTTGTTCAGAAGCTCCACAGTATATATACAATGTCGCATGTTATTTAAGCCAAAGCATCAACATTACTGTATTTTGCCTTTTTTCCTTCCCATAGACTAATTTAAAAAATAAATTTTGTAATTTATCAAAAATCGCGAATTATGGTAGCTAATATTAATTTTTTACTATCATGCCATTTGTGAAGCCTATATAGTATATATTGAAGACATTGATATTAATTTTGTATTAACATGCAGATCGGGCAAGTATAGTAACTGTGAGTCCAGCCCAATGAAGCCTGGTGAAACGGTTGCAAGCTATTTTGAGTTTCTTGCTGAAGCACAATGTTATGTGTTGAACATTGGAGGGGAAGTCACTTATGCCAGGTCTTCATACGTAAGTTGAAAATCATTTAATGGTGAAGATAATAACATTGTGTAGATAATAACATTGTGTATAATATACGTCCCATATGATATTATGGTAGTTATCTGACAGTGATTGTGGTGCATGCATGAGATGCATGGTCGAATGCACCACAATCACTGTCAGATAACTAATTTGTTGGCCCATGACCCCCTCCATCATTGGCCTACCCTATATGATGACCCACCTCCTTCCCCTAGCCAGCAATTAGCCGATAAAAACTTTGGTTGCTAGGAAACTACCAACAAATATATATATATATAAACTGTATATAGTACTATAATGCAATGAGCTAAAGTTGTACATGTGCCATGCATCTCTACAATAATATTAAATAGCTTTGAATTGCATGCATACATACATTTAGTATACTACATATATAGTCAATCTTGAAACTGATATGATTTCTTTCACTAATTATTTGTATGCATGACATAGTGATTGTAATTTCACTAGTCTAGATAAATCTCTGTTAGATAAATCACTGCTACAGCGGATAACTTGTAATAGTACACAATGCAACACATGCACTGATCTGTTGTATATAGGAAGAAGGATTGACTCGTACAGTGGAAGTTAAACGGGAGAGTCCTTCAAAGATTTATCGAAACACAGTAGACTATGGAATTTAGAAATTTAGTATAATCTTTACAACCTTTGAAGATGATGAACCAGACCCGTCACTGTTCAAGGTACCTGCTATCTGTGGACAGCTCCAGTAGTGATCCGCACGAGGCTGCTATGCATGGGAACCATTGTACTGATGAAAAGTCATATAACTGAGAGTATTATAGTATATAGATATATACATGTAGCTAGCTTTTATTCTGTCTTCAAGTATATTAAACATATGACATGAGCCACATGATTGTATTACATGATATTATATATGATCGATCGATTACCATTATATATAAATAGCTAATTAATCTGTATGGGAGTAGCCTCGTCCCCAGGCCTTCGAGGCTATATAGTCGGGGAGCCACAGTTGATTGGAAGATAAATGACATCTTAACTCAATATTTTTTTAACAAAGAGATTTTAGCAAAATTCAGGAGTCGCTTGAAAACCTTCAACTTGAGTATCATGCCGATTCCAGTAGTTCTATATACGCCTTGGACAGCAGAGGTCAACAATCGAGCATATTATATAGCATGCACAGTTGGCTAATTATACAAATTAATCAGGCAGACAGTGTTTTAAGTAAATTAATTACATATACTTTAGTAAATGTGTATATAGCTATAGTAGCAAGCTATATACCTCACTTGTCAGTACATCCCATGAGCTATATACATTTGTACATGTCATGCTGATTATAATTGTCTACATAACGTGACAGCGAATCATTAATTCAGTATAATCTATCTAACAGTTGAGGCACAATTTGGGCATGGACAATGTTGATTAGGTAAAGGGTAGGGGTTAGGGTTTAGTAGACTCTTCAATAGAGAACAATGGTAAGCCATTGTTCTTTGTAGGGTTAATTGGTAAGGGGTTACTAGGTTCATGCCCAAATCGTGCCATATCTATAATTATAAAGGAACCAATATCACTTAGACAATCAATTACTACAGTTATGTACTTTTTCAATTACCGAGGCACACACGACTAATGTAAATTACCCCTCAGAGGATTAATTGAAACCACATTAGACTTTGAGTACGAAGGTCGCACTTTGCACCCTATCGCGGCGTCGGGCCACGCCCATAAAACGTGCAGTACATGCTGTGCGCGCACCGCTCGACTTTCGAGAAAATCGTATGACGCTCCCAGAAGTTTGGTTTGAACCGGAATGGTGCTACACTCTGTAAGCAACACTCTGCCAGCCTGTCACGAAGGAATTTCATAACAAGGTCGTCATCGTAATAGGACTGAAGCTGTCGCGGAGTGCTCTAGTCTTGCTCATAAAAAATGTCTGACCCTCCAAGTTTCAACACAACGGTGAGAGTTAGAGGACCCCACGTTAGTACTCCACGTGAGGTTGGACAGACTCAAGAAAACGGCCCAAACTCTCGTGGCGAAAGGGAGGAAGGTCCGAGAGATGAAAAGTCAAAACTTCACGACGCAGCTGCCGGGAGAAAGTACGAGTATCTTCAAGGTCTGCAAAAGTTGGAACAGAAGTTGGAAAAGACAGCTCACTGGGCGTGGAATGCCGTCTCGTTCGAAGCGCTTCCAAAATGGCTACAAGACAACGAATACCTTCACTCCAGCCACCGACCTCCAATGTACTCATGGCGTGGCTGTTTCAAGAGTATGTTCCGTATGCACACGGAGACCTGGAACATTTGGACACACTTTCTTGCCTTTATCTTCTTCCTCATTCTAGTCATTGGTATTTACACTTTTGGAGATTTCATCACCTACTGGTTTGAGGATGTCCAGATACACAGTCTTCCCTGGGCGGAGCAGGTGATGCTTATGTTCTTTTTCGTGGGCGTGCTGGCGTGCACGCTCTGTTCGGCAATGTTCCATCTTTTCTCCAATCATTCCGAGCGCATCTCGCAGATATTCGGCCGACTGGACTACTCTGGTATTGCATTTCTCATAACCGGTTCCAACGTCCCCGCCTACTACTATGGCTTCTACTGTGCCACTTTCTCCAAGTACACTCACATCACGGTTCTCCTCGCTCTCTGTTCCGTATGTATCGCCATCAGCATGTGGGGGAGGTTTCAGACACCGAAATATCGCCCACATCGCTTTGCCGTCTTTCTCGCGTTCGGACTCTATGGACTGGTTCCTTTTGTTCAGATTCTCGCGAGAGACGGCTACACCCTTTCGGCGGAAGCCTACTCTCTCTGGGGTATGCTGATGATGGGCGGGACCTACATCCTCGGGGCAACTCTCTATGTGTTGAGAATCCCCGAGCGATTCTTCCCGGGAAAGTTTGACATCTGGGCGAGCAGTCACCAGTTGTTTCACGTGTGTGCTGTCACGGCAGCTCTGGTCCACTACGACTCCCTATTGAGTATGGTCAAGTACAGGTTGGACATTGGTGGCTGCATTGAGGGGCTACAATTACCAGTTAGAGAACCGCTTCAAGTTTCTGTGTGAAAAAAAATTTAATATTTCTCTTTTATCGTGGCCAGTTTAGTGTGTACAATGTCATCTGTATATTAAAATTTGTGACCTTTTATGATTATCAGTATTCACAGTATATCATTTATTGGTCATGTCAACTCAATAACTCAATGTCATTAATTTCTTTCTTACAGTGTATAGTACATCTATATGTGTGTATAGCATATACATCAGTTATTGCTGTAATTTGGCATGCACAGCAGATGTTAAAACAATAATTATTTTCATTAAAAAAATAAGTTATATGGCAGAAGTGCTCATAAATAAAACAGAAAAAAAAAACGTGTATAAAAAATTAACACACTAACTATATATATACAATAAGTCATAATAATTTACTGATACATGTATATATATATAGCATAGTATAATATAACTGTAAAGTGCATGATTAATTATTCCCTATAATAACATATCTCCTCTAACAATAACTGTAGCACATCAATGTTATGATATAATAATATGTCCAGTTAACTTGCTGTTGGATCAACTAGCTCCAGACATCTTGAAGGTATCTCCCTCTCTTTTGTAACTTCTTCACGTACTCGGCCGCTTCTGTGGAGCTCTTTGAGCCTTGCTGTTCTACTATTTGAATGATGACATTGTGGACATCTCTAGCCATGTTACGAGCATCACTGTGAGGGGGTGAAGGAGTGAGGTGGCAGGGGAGGAGAGAGAGAGAGAGAGAGAGAGAGAGAGAGAGAGAGAGAGAGAGAGAGAGAGAGAGAGAGAGAGAGAGAGAGAGAGAGAGAGAGAGAGAGAGAAAGAGAGATAGAGACAGACCAAGAAATATTGAAGGTGATATAGAGTAGTGTACATTACAATAAATTACAAAAATATAGACAGCATATACACACACATGTGCTCATGTTTCTTGACACTGCCACAGTAAATTATTATGACTTATTGTAGTTTGTGTAATAATTAATTTTTATTCCACCTTGGTTACTATTCTCTGCAAGATGTAGCCATTTTTGTCACTGCTCAGTGTACATCTACTCCTTCAGTGAGCTCTATTCTCCAAAATGGCTACAAGAGTTTGGGGAGCCTCTGAGAGTTATAAACAGCAACGAACTGTCAGAAGATTGACCTTTTTTTATTGTGCCACTAACTAGTGCTCAGTCATGCGATGACCACATACCCACATGTACCAAAGCTACACTGAGGTGAGTGCTATTACATGTAGGTACATGTACTAGAGATTCCACAACCTTGGTACCTATCAATGAGTTGATTAACCTTTAGGTGATAAGGATTTGCCAGCTGAGAGGAGAGGTCACCTTTTCCTCTTTCAGAGGTAAACATCATGTGAATTATTACATAATTATGGGGATTGCTAGTTTCAGCATATTAGAGCATAATAGAGTAGAGGTCATATTATGTGTAGTCATGCGTCACAATTTACTCTATAGCCACTCCCCTCACTAATACATATATATCATGTCACCTCTTCTTCCATGGACCTCACTCATTCTCTCTCTCTCTCTTTCTCTCCCTCTCTCTCTCTCTCTCTCTCTCCATTCCTCCCCCCCTCCCTCTCCTTCTTCCCTGCAACCTCATCAAACACACTTACCCACAGACGTAGAAGTATCCCTGGCTCTCCAACAGCTCCCACACGACTTTACCAAACTCAGCCAGTTTGTTCTGAACGTAGACCTTCTCCGGCTGGTCTCTTGAGAAGGCTAGACTCAGCTCACTCAGCACTCCTTGCTTGTGGAAGTCTTTCAACTCTTCTTCGTAGATAAAGTCCTCAGCTTCATGACGACAGCCAAAAAACAGCAGAGTCTTGCCAAGAGGCTTTCCTGCATCACACACACACACGCATACATATCAAAGGATGGATGTTAACCTTTTGTATATATATACAGCAGGAAACTTTGGTGTGAAGTTGGTGATGGCAAAAATCCGCTAATATTTTGCATCACACATAATGTACATGCATGGCATTCAAAATCACCAACTACAAAAAACGCCAATACATGTGCATTCTGGGGGCAGAGTTGTAAGTCTGAGTTTGGCTCAGTTCTAAGTACACAATGATATAGAGAGAACTTAACTCACTATCTGCCTGTATTTGGTACTGTTTTAGTCCAGTGTATTACTAGGAAGACAAGGTGCATATTTGTGCGATGTATCTAATAAGGTCACCCTCTAGAAAATACCTTCCTCCCTCTCTCTTCCCACAATCCCCCCCCCCCTTCCTCTCCCCCCCCCCCCCTCCCTCTCACTCTGTCTTCCTCTCTCCCCCATCCTCACCGTCATCCTTGATGACCTTTCTCTCCTGTATGAACCCTCTAAAAGGTGCTAGTCCTGTCCCCGGTCCGACCATGATCACGGGACAGCTTGGACGGAAAGGCAGTCGGAGACTCGAGTGACGAATGAAAATGGGTATACGAACAGGAACTCCTGTAATAATTAGTATATAGTGAATGAACGAGGGTAACTGATAAAAATCAATAACAAAATAAAATAGCATCACTAACTAACCATTCTTAGCTGATGGTTGCAACCTCTTGAGCCAGGATGTGGTCACACCCTTATTGGAACGACCAGTTCGTGTCTGATACTCCACCAGCACAGCAGTGATGTGTACGGAGTTCTTATGCATCTACATGTAAGTAATGTGTATATTGCTCATGCTCAATGTACGTCGACCGGTACAACTTGCTTCTTTGACGACCATTACCGAATTACGTTAGGTAAGGGGTCGTCACAACCAGTTGATTTACCTTAGGAGAGGAGGAGATGGAGTAGTACCTAGCCTGCAGTTTTGGCAGCAGCTCGAGGAGATAGTCCATTGGCGGCTTGAAAGAGGGAAGGTCTTCTAGGACTGCTACAATGGTGCGCTTGTCCTTCACCACCCACTCACTGTATTCATGCTGAGGATAAACGAAGATGTTTATAAATATTTTCCTCGTCTCTCTGCCTCTCTTTCTCTCTCTCTCTCTCTCTCTCTCTCTCTCTCTCTCTCTCTCTCTCTCTCTCTCTCTCTCTCTCTCTCTCTCTCTCTCTCTCACTCTCACTCACACCCATCATCCCTACTTCCCTCTCTCTTCTCTTCTTCCCTTTGCCCTCTTTCATTCACAGATCATTCAGTGAGTACATACACGAGTATATGTCTCTCAACACACTCACACACAAGCATAAGTTAAAATTGAAGGTATAATGAAAGCCATACTCTTCAGCACCACAAACAAGCATACAATGTACATGTACATGAAATGTCTACCTTTCCTTCATCAGTGGCGGAGGTGATTCTAAGGAGGAAGTCCCTGTGCTCAGGATCAGTGGCATAATCCGCCAACTCTCTTAGAACATTTGTGCGAGGAGATGAGGTGATGTCAACATAGTAGGAGAGAGCGGTGCGATACGTCGTGGGGCACGGGAAAGGATGCTGTTTTGTGGCTTGCTCTGTTTGTGAGGAAAGAAGTTGATAGTGATTGGGAATCGGATGTACATGTACACGACTTTGTACATAATGTACTCTCGCCTTTCATCCCAACCCCCCCCCCCCAATGACCAACACATTACACACACATGCACCTCTTTCTCTTCCTACCTCTTTCCCTCTCTCTCCTCCACTTATCCCCTCATTTTATTTCCTTTTCTCTAACGGCCCCTACCCCCCCCCACTTATTCCCCCCCTCTCTCTTTTCTATCCCTTTCACCCTCCCTCCCTCTCTTCCTCACCATCCACATTGGTTAGAGTAAACACGGTGTCCAAGTCTACATTCAGGAGCTCTCCAATTCGGTCGACAAGTTGGGGGTCATTCGTGGGGAATATTGCCACATGGTCCCCAGCCATGTAGCTCAGTTTACTGCCAGTGATGTCCATCTCGATATGCATGCAGGATCTCTCGCCCCCCTTGTGTAACTCACGGATCACCGATATTGGAGCCAGGAATGGGTTCTTGGAGTTGTACGGCCTGCAGAAGATGCATCAATGAATGTAAAAATGGAAGAGCATTAGAGTAAAACTTTTCTCTCTCTCTCTCTCTCTCTCTCTCTCTCTCTCTCTCTCTCTCTCTACAATGTCTCCATATCTCCCTTTTGAATGCTATGTATTAATAGGTTTTCTTTTCGGCACTCCCTGCACTAATAGGCAGGAAATACATACACATGTGGGTGAAAACAGAAGTCATAGCTTATATACATGTAAATATTAGTGGTAAAAAAATAAGGTACATGTACATGTACATTTCTGGGTACAGCACTTAAAAAATATTAATTTTGTCTACATCACTTAAATGCGTACGGTTTTTGATGTTCATAAGAGCCCAGACGATGCGGCTCTCCCACATACACCTCCTCCTTGGGAAGATCTTCTTGAGTGGTGAACTGGTACTCCCTGGCCATGGCTCCTTGTTCAGAGCTGTCCACACCAAACTGTTGACAGACTGTCGGCCATAGCTCCTCCTTCCAAGTCACAAAGTCCTCTTCAATGCTGGGAGAGGAGAGGGAGGGGGAGGGAGATATATAATATTACATTAGTACATGCAGTAGAGTGTGAGCACATTGTAACTATCTGTGGTACAAATCTAGAGTGCTGTCAACACTACATACAATGTATGTATATGAAGGTGCAGTGTGCATAATACAACAATGTACATTGTACCCTAGATCGGGAAATTTTCGACATTAAGTTTTCTATGGTCCTTGCAAATATCGAAAACCTAACCCGCTAAAAATCAACTAAAATTACTACCCGATCTACGTTAGTACATGCAAGTGGAGTGATTGATTAAGCACTAGGTAATGGTGGTGTTCTCTTACTTTGCATCATCGTCACCTTCTCCCGCCTTGAAGACTCGGTTGGCACCCAACTCGGCCAGACGCTTGTCTACCAAACATCCTATCTCATTGAAGTGCTCGTAGGTCTTGTTACCAAGTCCAATCACGGTGTAGCTGTGAAGAGTGAGGGAGAGAGTGTGAGGTGAGGGAGAGAAGGATAGAGGGAGAGATAGAGAAAGAGTGAGAGGGAGTGATGGGGGAGGGAGGGGTGGGGGAGAGAAGGAGTGAGGGAGAGATAGAGACAGAGAGAGAGAGAGAGAGAGAGAGAGAGAGAGAGAGAGAGAGAGAGAGAGAGAGTAAAGATTTCCTAACATTCACAACACAGACAAAGGTGTAGGCAGTCAATATAAACATTCAAGTGAAAACTTAGTAAATCTACATAACAAACACAGCGCAGCTGGTACTATATAGATGTACCAAATGAACATCCATCAAGACGTTGTTCCCTTGAAGCACTCACTTTAGTCCGCTCAGATTCACGTCTGTTTCCTTCAGCCAATCAATGAGCTCCTGTGCATTATCAGTAGGGTCTCCCTCGCCATACGTTGCCATGACGAAGATGGCCAATGAGTTTTCAATTTCAGATCCCATCTTGACCAAGTCCTCCCAGTCAGTGCACTCCTCAGGGTCAAAGGTCATGGCGGGAAGTCCGTGTCTTGTGGACTCCTTTGCGAGACGTGAAGCGAACTCTTCAGCCGTTCCCGTCTGGGAGCCGTAGAACACGACCACCTTCTTGTTCTGAAAGTGGAGAGAGAGAGAGAGAGAGAGAGAGAGAGAGAGAGAGAGAGAGAGAGAGAGAGAGAGAGAGAGAGAGAGAGAGAGAGAGAGAGAGAGACAGACAGAGAGAGAGAGAGAGAGAGAGAGAGAGAGAGAGAGAGAGAGAGAGAGAGAGAGAGAGAGAGAGAGACAGAGAGACAGAGAGAGAGAGAGAGAGAGAGAGAGAGAGAGAGAGAGAGAGAGAGAGAGAGAGGGAGAGAGTATATGTAAGTAATAGATGGATAGTGAGGACATATACATACATGTACATATCATTGGTAGAAGCCTACACAAACATGCATGCCACAGTTGAGACTACTTAGTAACCTCAGGCTTTACACAAAAATCAAACCACTATATACTTGTGGGGGCGGGGGAATTTGTAGCTAAAGGTGCCTAATCTTGTACACATACATGATGCAACTACATTAAACATATTACATGACCATCCTCAGGAACATTACATCATTTCCTTTGTTCTATTTTCTACATGCATGTACTAAAATTTAAATAATTTTAGACAGCAGATCTGATGTAACTGTTGAAAATAATTTCACCATGCTCTGGTAGCTTGCTGACGGAGTAGTTGCCACTTACCCTTGACTTCATCTTGTCCAGAAAGTTTGCACTGAGAGGCATATCATTCATGCTGACTTGACGACCGATGTTGATCCTGGATACACACAAAACAACACAAGATTACTCACCACGTAGCAAAGATGCTTACGGTATAGTATAACCACAACAAAGGTTAAACAGGATTACCAGAGTGGTGCTGCACCGCTCTACCATGCTTTAAGGACAGGATTACCAGAGTGGTGCTGCACCGCTCTACCATGCTTTAAGGACAGGATTACCAGAGTGGTGCTGCACCGCTCTACCATGCTTTAAGGACAGGATTACCAGAGTGGTGCTGCACCGCTCTACCATGCTTTAAGGACAGGATTACCAGAGTGGTGCTGCACCGCTCTACCATGCTTTAAGGACAGGATTACCAGAGTGGTGCTGCACCGCTCTACCATGCTTTAAGGACAGGATTACCAGAGTGGTGCTGCACCGCTCTACCATGCTTTAAGGACAGGATTACCAGAGTGGTGCTGCACCGCTCTACCATGCTTTAAGGACAGGATTACCAGAGTGGTGCTGCACCGCTCTACCATGCTTTAAGGACAGGATTACCAGAGAGGTGCTGCACCGCTCTACCATGCTTTAAGGACAGGATTACCAGAGAGGTGCTGCACCGCTCTACCATGCTTTAAGGACAGGATTACCAGAGTGGTGCTGCACCGCTCTACCATGCTTTAAGGAGAATCCTGGTACATGTAGCTAAGATTGCATAGCTACGGTATAGCCGGTAAATTTAGTGATTTTGTCCTAAATGTACTCTTCAGAAATATTAGTGGATATTAATTTGGTGATACGGTATATACAGTAGTGGTTTCCAACACAGTATATAGCCAAATTAACCAATAGCTACAACTTATTCCACCTTGGCTACTAATCTCCGCTAGGAGTAGCCAGTTTTATCACTGCTCAATGTACAACCTACTCATTTGGTGGATATAAGAGCACACCATGAAACTTCCAATTTAATTGCTCGCCAAGTTTCCTGGACATACGGTATTGTTTTTCACTTACATGCTACAATTACAAATCAGTAAGTGTACAAATGTACATTGTACAAAGAGGTAAAAAGAGAAGTAAACTATCTTGCCAGTGGAAAGAGTTGTAGAATTTGTGTAGGGAATATTATATGCCTGTTGATCCTATGCACATACACATGTATGTAGGTGGTGCATGCTAATACTCTTAAAGCAGGTTTTGCCAATTACATGAAGCAAGTGTGAGGCAGAGGTTCCCAAACTAAAACAATTTGGTAGCCATTTTGGAGAGTATCGTCACTAAAGGAGTAGGTTGTACACCGAGCAGTGACAAAAATGGCTACTCCTTGCAGAAATCAGTAGCCAAGATGGAATAAGTTGCCATGCAAGGTCTATAACTACCACTTGATTGTTTCTGGGTGAAATTGACTCACGTGCTGCCGGTTCTCAACACACTTAGTGTGTTCTGCTCCGCCTTCTTTCTCCTGAATCTCCTCACTATCAGCAGCACCACCACCAAGAACACTACCACCAACACTACGTCCAATACGCCGAACATGGCTGCTGTACCGCCAACTTCTTCAGCCGCTACTTTAGCTTCTTCTGACATTTGATGCAATCTTCTAGCAAATTAGCTCTCCGATTTGCTTGAACATGAGCTGAACACGTAGCAGGTTTTATTTATAGCACACCATTGCATCATTGTAGTGGTGGACTTTGACCCCATCCGGATCCACGCACACATTCCTGCACGAGTACGAGTTCAAAAAGGTTAATCACATCCGCGCCGCCAGGCCGCTCGTTAGGTATAATATGTGTGCGCATGCTCAAATTACGACAACCGCTGATGAAGCTTTACAAGAACATCTGATAGTATGGTGCAAACCCGTGCTGTGTTCTGCATGGGAGGTGGCAAACTAGGTTGGGGTGCTTCCAAGGTTGGTATTATAGGATGTAACAAAATCTTGTTTTGAGACTCCATACTCTTAATTAAATGCATCAACAAGTCGAATTTGTAGTTTGTCAAAATTTCAAATGTGTGTTGACTATAGTGTTTGTGCTTGTATAGGAGCACAACAAGGATATAGGAGTCAGTGTAAAAATACATCCTCAAAGTGCGCATGCGCATACTCAATTACTTCATTTACGTACCTAAGGAAAAGATATAAAACGCCTCAGTCTTACGTGTACATAAGTTTTGAAACGCAATGGCCTCCTCTAAACCCTCAAAGTCGAATATAGTGTCCTTCTTTTTCGCCGGCCCTGGGCTTCTGTGTGTCCGAGCAGTGCTGTTTCTAATCGGCATAGGATTGGGGATGTTTGACACAGTTACCGACTGGCAGCTGGTCATCCGATTCAGCCAGCACGGGTTCAACCATCCGCTGCTGCCAATCGATGTCAACTGGTTGCGTGCTTGGGCCCTCTTCGCCGCAATCGGAACCGTCCTATTTGTAGCCTCGCTTACTAACGAGACTATAGATCTTCTACACTCGCTGTGGCTGGTCAATAAGAAATGCGGCAGCCGCAAATCACCGAGGACGAGTCGCGAAGACACCAAAATGAACGCGAAAAAACAGATAAACGAGAATATAAATTATGAGATGAGACAGAAGGATGCGGCAATACATGTTACCAACTATGGGTTTAAAGAAAGTCAGGAAAAAGAGAAATACGGAGAAAATGATGATGACAAAGAAGAAATCACAACTATAAATGACGGTTGCAGGTGTTGCTATCGCTGCGGATGGAATTTCACGACTCGAGCAGAAACACTTGGCAAGCTATCGCTGTGGTTCCAAGATGTCCCCATGCTCACAATATCAGTCCTTTACGCCTTTTCACAGACTACGTGTAAGCTTCCTGAAGTAAGGGATGTCTCAGGCGACATGTTCAATGTTGGTCTCAGTGCTGTTGCATCTGTGCTAGCTGTATCGTTCAGGCTGGCTCGCTCAGTGCTACGAACATGCATTAGTGTGGGCCTCAGAATAAAGTCGAAGAAGGAGACAAGAAAAATGGGAAGGCTTGGCAAGTGCTGTTCAATGTTTTTGCCAGAGAAAGGTGATGCTCTTTACCCACAGGGTACGTGTGCTCAATTCTGTATAATTCCATTTTTTTGTGCCATTATACTCAACTGTGTTCTGGTTTTCCTGGGTTTTATCATAACTCTTGTCATCTGGTTTAATTATCTCTCACTCAAACGTACCCCCAACTTTGACGATTCGCTGGCGATCTATCGTTTCACACATGAGGGAAATAACATACATATTTTAAACATTTCAAATAACATCATACCTGGTCGGGTAAACGGTACATTTATTGGCTTTGAAACGGTCTATGAAGCTAAAAATGACGAAGTGACCCATTGCTTAAGTGAGTTTCAATATAGAGAAAAGGATTTTGATATTTTTTTAAACACAATCGAAGTGGTGGCTATGTCTGATACAGGAGAGTTTTGCACCACTAAGTCTGGTAATGACCTCGATAGTTTTTCCACATACAGCAGGTGTACACTCTACTACACATACAGAGGCCGTATCCTCTACTATGGATTTACGGACCGGGTTACTGGTAAAATTACACGTTTCGATAATGTATGCATCGTCCTTAAAGACAGAATTCCCACAGTTTATGATGGTCCCGATCACGATCCAAATATTGAAGTTGAGGATAATCTCGTCCGGTCTACCCCTCCTGAATCCAAAGAGGACTTACTCATATTGTTTGTTACACGTAATCAAACCAACCGTATTGTGCTTCAGACTATATCTGTTGCTAACCTTGTCAACCGGAGTCTGGATGCATCATACTATATGACATTCTTGGATCAGACTAGCCACACAAATGTTACCTATCGAATAAGACTTCAGTATAATTATTTTAGAGCACAGTTCACCTATAATATAAAAGAAATATTGAATTATTCTGCCTTAAACCAGTCTTGTTTGTGCAGCTCTAATTACGTGAGTAGCACCAGAAAGTTTCTTCAGAATGGAGAGCTCATTTACGGCTATTACAATCCAAAAACGGGTCGCTATCCACTACTTTTGATATGCTCAGATATTGCACCAAATCTTGTCTCGCCTCTGTATAATCCATTCCTTTATGTTGCCTGCTCCTGTGGGTAAGTTAATTGTTAATCAAACAAGAACATAATATTAAGTATTGTGTTGAGTTAATTGTGTATATATAAGGACAGACTTGAAGTTTTGTATGTAGCTAGTGATTTTTGTAAGTAGAACACTGAATTGACTAACGTAATAATAATAATTATAGCCAAATTTTATATGCCAGTGTAAAATGAATGGAGTGAGCTGGCTTTCATTACTCACTCACTTTTTGTCACTAACAACATGATTTTGCTACCTCACTGTGAGATCACAGTGATAATGTAAGCTATATTGAATTGTTGGGTAGCTATCAAGGTAAATAATAAATATTCCCCTTTACACATCATATCATGAAGTCATGAACTTTGACAATGCAAGGTCATACATGCATGTAGCTGTACAATGACAAATGTTATGAAGCCACAATGTAATGCAAATCCCATGCATTTGAAAATGACTGACGACTTCTAAAGCATTATGACGGCGATATCACAAATTTTATACATCAATGTCAAGCCATTAAAAATGTTCAAGCCATACTATAAGGTTCAAAATTAGCACTTTAACCGGCACCAGTGCACTACTCTTCTGCTACTTTCAACTTCCTCTTGTCACCTGGCATGTACATGGTTACAAACTTGAACAACAATAACAGTAGTATGTTTTGACAAATAGTATATGGATCTACGGAGATCTATTATACAACAGCTATAGAATGGGTCATGCTTGTGCTGCTTGGCTATAGATCTATATATATGTTTTCTACTAACAACTCTCCCCTGCGTGTATAAGAACATTGTACAATACTTGCTCTCTCATCACGGTTGTACCCTGATACACCATGATTGTTAGAGGTCCAGTTTACTCTGTGTAGTGCAATGCTCTTGATAATTAATGTCATGCATAATAATATGGTACAGGATCTTCTGATTATGCTGGTTGATCTCACGATGGAAAGCATAACATATTTTTGTCTTTGTAGGGACATTTCTCAGTTGAATCTGTAGATGACAAAGGGGTAAATTTTCTCTTATTCTCAACTTTAGTGGAACTTATATAGCTTCTGATGTTTCAGCTAGATGCCCTAGCCATCTTTAGGGTGAAAATGAAAAGTATTTTTTTTTGTTTTTTAAACATTGGGGGTGTAAACTTAAAGCAAATGTTAGGCTTGAACCAGTGCATGGACATTTAGAATATTATACTAAAGTAAATAAGACGTGAACAACATTTACACACAGAGCAGCCGCCAGCAAAGTATAGATAAATATTTTAATGTCACGCCTATCCATCGGGCCAATCATTGGCTCATGTGACAAATATTAGGGAGAAAAAAGAAAAATTAACTAGTACTGCTGCACAGCCCATACAAGGAAGTAGAGAGGGGTGCATGGTTGTGATGAGTTGTAGTGGGGAGGAAGTCTGTGAGGTAGAGTGTGTGGGATGAGACGATTAATGAACATTTGTATCGAGGTGAGCTGGTTTGAGATGGTCAATTGAGATACCGTATAGGACTTAAATTTCGTGGGACTTAATTTTCGCTGTTTTCGCGGATACAACGGCTTCCGAGAAAATTATTCAAAAAAAATTTCCAACGCCCATGGCCATAATAATATGGACATGGCCTAGCCTCGACCCCAGGCTCCCTTTAGAAAGGGAGCCTGGGGTCGAGGCTAGATATGGCCATGCCCCACGAGCGCGCGCCCATAATACCGTACCGTAGGTCGGGTTTTAATTGCGCGATTTAATAAATGCGAACAGCGCTTTTCAAGCTACATTGATATTGCGAATCTGAATAAATGCGTTTGGTGCGTGCGGGCAAGCCACACCCCTCAATCTGAGTATTATGGGTGTGGCTTGAGCGCGACACGTGGGGTGGGCTATAAATAGAATACAACAGTACACTATAGCTACTTCGAAAGATGGCAAGTCCAAGTAACACAGCTAAGTCGTTTATCTTGGAGAGTGTTGTGTGTGGCCATCATATTTACAAGCGAATATGGACTCCCGTATCGATGAAGACTCGTGGCAACGTATTAACGATCGAGAATAAATCATATAATACGTACGTACATAATGTTCGATCGTTCCGACGGTACCGCGTCGCAGCGACGTGGCGTTGTCACGTGACCAATGTACCACATGCAATTCTATTCATAATTTAGTTTATTTCTGCGAATCAATTAATTGCGAGCTCTTGAAAACTTCGCAATTCGCATTTAATAGATACTCGCAATTAAAACCCGTCCTACGGTATAACGTAATGGAACCGCGGAATTTATTCTACGAAAACTTTGTACACAGCTATCCGCGAAATTTAAGTCCCACGAAATTTAAGTCCTATACGGTAGTGCCATCGATGTTGACGATGAACTATTGATCGTTTCTTTTGACAACTGGGTATATATATATACAGTCGATCATATGACGGTTGAAGTGGACAGCATCATATCGAATTAAAACATGTGTGGCAGTTGAGAGACCATCGATGATTTTGCTGTTCCACTGAGCAGGAGTTACAGGAC
This sequence comes from Spirochaetia bacterium, assembly GCA_965261245.1. Taxonomy (GTDB): domain Bacteria; phylum Spirochaetota; class Spirochaetia. The sequence continues at coordinate 47,628 of OZ253446.1, forward strand.
GTGAACTTCGTAGGTCGCATAGGTATCGTATAGCCGGAAATTTTCGAGGGATCCAATTTTCGCGGTTTTCGCGGTTGACTGGCAAACCACGCGAACTAAAAGCCTAAACGCACATTCTCGCTACTCAGATTGCCCATCCTCGAAAATTAGATCGCGAAATCTTTGCATACAGCCTTTCCGCGAAAATTGGATCCCTCGAAATTTTTTAAGAAGGTGTGAAAAATTCTCCTGGGAGGCGAAGAGAAGAGTTGTGCCGACACCATCTCAGCAACAGTAGAGAGTTATGTCCTCTTTGAGTGCAGTGCGAATTCAAGTGGTAGAGCATCCATTTATCATTGCTAGAATTTTATTGATTCATACAGCGCGCCGCTCGATAAAAGTAAGTACGCATGCGCATGCTTAATTACTTGCGTAAAAAAATTAATGTAGAATACTGTAACCAAAACATCTCAGTCTCATGTGTACAAAGTTTTGAAATGCGATGGCCTCCCCTAAACCTTCCAAATCGAATATAGTGACCTTCTTTTTAGCCGGCCCTGGGCTTCTAGGTGTCCGAGTGGTGCTGTTTCTAATCGGCATAGGATTGGGGATGTTTGACACAGTTACCGACTGGCAGCTGGTCATCCGATTCAGCCAGCATGGGTTCAACCATCCGCTGCTGCCAATCGATGTCAACTGGCTGCGTGCTTGGGCCCTCTTCGCCGCAATCGGAACCGTCCTATTTGTAGCCTCGCTTACTAACGAAACTATAGATCTTCTACACTCGCTGTGGCTAGTCAATAAGAAATGCGGCAGCCACAAATCACCGAGGACAAGTCGCAAAGACACCAAAATGAACGCGAAAAAACAGATGGACGAGAACATAAATTATGAGATGAGACAGAAGGATGCGGCAATACATGTTACCAACTATGGGTTTAAAGAAAGTCAGGAAAAAGAGAAATACGGAGAAAAGGATGATGACAAAGAAGAAATCACAACTATAAATGACGGTTGCAGGTGTTGCTATCACTGCGGATGGAATTTCACCACTCGAGCAGAAACACTTGGCAAGCTATCGCTGTGGTTCCAAGATGTCCCCATGCTCACAATATCAGTCCTCTATGCCTTTTCACAGACTACGTGTAAGCTTCCTGAAGTAAGGGATGTCTCAGGCGACATGTTCAATGTTGGTCTCAGTGCTGTTGCATCTGTGCTAGCTGTATCGTTCAGGCTGGCTCGCTCAGTGCTATGAACGTGCATCAGTGTGGGCCTCAGAATAAAGTCGAAGAAGGAGACAAGAAAAATGGGAAGGCTTGGCAAGTGCTGTTCAATGTTTTTGCCAGAGAAAGGTGATGTTCTTTACCCACAGGGTACGTGTGCTCAATGCTGCATAGTTCCATTTAGTTTCTCCATTATATTGAACTGTGTCCTGATTTTCCTGGGTTTTATCGTAACCCTTGCCATCTGGTTTAATTATCTCTCACTCAAACGTACCCCCAATTTTGACGATTCGCTGGCGATCTATCGTTTTACACATGAGGGAAATAATGTGCACCTTTTAAACATTTCTAATAACATCATACCAGGTCGGGTAAATGGTACATTTATCGGCTTTGAAACAGTTTATGAAGCTAAGAATGACAAAGTGACTCATTGCTTAAGTGAGTTTCAGTATAGAGAAAAGGATTTCGATATTTTTTTCAACACAATCGAAGTGGTGGCTATGTCTGATACAGGAGAGTTTTGCACCACTAAGTCCGGTAATGATGTTAAGAAATTTTCCACAACATACAGCAGGTGTACACTCTACTACACACTCGGAGGGATTGTCCTCTTCTATGGATTCACAGATAGGCTTACTGGTGAAATAACACGTTTCGATAGAGTATGTGTAGTCCTCAAAGACAGGCTTCCCATAGTTACAGAAGGTCCTGATCATGATCCAAACATTGAAGTTAAGGATAATCTTGTCCGCTCTACCCCTCCTGAATCCAAAGAGGACCTACTCATCTTGTTTGTTACACATAATAAAACCAACCGTATTGTACTTCAGTATATATCTGTCACCGACCTTGTTAATAAGAGTCTGGATGCATCATGCTATATGACATTCTTGGATCAGACTAGACACACAAATGTTACCTATCTAATAAGGCTTCAGTATAATTATTATAGAGCACAGTTCACCTATAATATAAAAGAAATATTGAACTATCCTGCCTTAAACCAGTTTTGTTTTTGCAGCTCTTTGGTGAGTAGCGCCAGAAAGTTTCATCAGAATGGGGAGATCATTTACGGCTATTACAATCCAAATACTGGTCGCTATCCACTACTCAGTTTGATATGCTCAGATATTGCACCAAATCTTGTCTCGCCTCTGTATAATCCATTCCTTGATGTTGGCTGCTCCTGTGGGTAAGTTAATTGTTAATCAAACAAGAACATAATATTAAGTATTGTGTTGAGTTGATTGTGTATAAGGACAGACTTGAAATTTTGTATGTAGTGATTTTTGTAAGTAGAACACTGAATTGACTAACGTAACCCATAATTATTATAGCCAAATTTTATGTCAGTGTAAAATAAATGGAGTGAGCTTGCTTTACTCACTCACTTTTTGTCACTAACAACATGATTTTGCTACCTCACTGTGAGATCACAGTGATAATTTTAGCTATATTGAATTGTTGTGTAGCTATCAAGGTAAATAATAAATATTCCCTTTTACACGTGCACATCATATCATGAAGCATGATCTTTGACAATGCAAGGTCATACATGCATGCAGCTGTACAATGACAAATGTCATGAAGCCACAATGTAATGCAAATCCCATGCATTTGAAAATGACTGACGACTTCTAAAGCATTATGACGGCGCCGATATCACAAATTTTGTTATCATCCATCGTTCTGTGTAATAGTGTGTATACATCAATGTCAAGCTATTTTATGTTCAAAAGTAGCACTTTAACCGGCACCAGTGCTACTACTCTTCTGCTACTTTCGACTTCCTCTTGTCACCTGGCATGTATATACATGGTTACAAACTGATACTAGACAATAACAATAACAGTAGTATGCTTTGACCGTTTGACGACTAGCTATAGTATATCTACAACAACCATCGCTAAACTGGCCACACTTGTGCTGCTTGGCTATAGATCTACTAATATGTTTTCTAACAACTCTCCCCTGTGTGTATATAAGAACATTTGTACAATACTTTCTCTTTCATCATGGTTGTGCCCCGATACCATGATTTACTCTGTGTAATGCAATGCTCTTAATGATGCCATGCATAACATGGTACGGAATATTCTGACTACATGCTGGTTAATCTCACGATGGAAAGCATCCACATACTTTTGTTTTGTTTTTTAACACTGGCGAGTACGAACTTAAAGCAAATGTTAGGCTTGAACAAGTGCATGGATCCAGACATTGAGGATATTATACTAAAGTAAATGAGAAGTGAACAACATTTACACACAGTGCAGCCGCCAGCAAACTATAGATAGATAAATAGATATAAATATTTTAATGTCACGTATATTCATTGGGCCAATATTGGTTCATGTGACAAAGATTAGGGGGAAAAAAGAAAAACTAGTATTGCTGCACGGCCCATACAAGGAAATAGAGAGAGGTGGGTGGTTTTGTGGGGCTTTTTTTTTTAAATATTATTAATATAATATTTTATACTAGTTACACGTGCATCCAATTAACTGGGCACCACACTGTATATCATACAATACCAGGAACTGTTCTCATTCTCAACTTAGCACTAGTGGCACGATTTAGGTACAGTTGAACCTCTGAATAACAGACACACTGGGAGCGGGACCATAGTCCTTTGTTGAGAGTGTAGTGGCTATACTATTTAGCTAAATAAACTTTTATCATCAACCTAGGGACAACTGTGTGTAATACAGAGAAATGGCAACACTTATATAGCAGAAGAAAAGTTCTGTCTTAGGACACGTAACAAACAAAGTAAGTCGGAAAGTGTACACAACGTCCAGAGCGCGAGTTGTACAAGCAGAGGTGGGGTTGTGATGAGTTGTGATGGGGGAGGCAGTCTGTGAGGTAGAGTGTGTGGGATGAGACGATTAATGAACATTTATATCGAGGTGAGCTGGCTTGAGATGGTCAATTGAGATACCGTATAGGACTTAAATTTCGTGGGACTTAATTTTCGCTGTTTTCGCGGATACAACGGCTTCCGCGAAAATTATTCAACGATAATTTCCAACGCCCATGCATGCCCCACGAGCGCGCAAACCGCGAAATTTATTCAACGAAAACTTTGTACACAGATATCCGCGAAATTTAAGTCCTATATATACGGTAGTGTTGACGATGAGCTATTGATCGTTTCTTTTGACAACTGGGTATATATACAGTCGATCATAATGTTTTATGACGGTTGAAGTGGACGGCAACATATCGAATTAAAACATGTGTGGCAGTTGAGAGACCATCGATGATGTTGCTGTTCCACTGAGCAGGACGTGAAGTCGGTCGCATAATAATGAGTTACGTGTATTATGGTTGCATACGTCACTGGCAGATGGATCAGGTAGAAGAGACGTTTGAGAAGGTGTGAAAAATTCTCCTGGGAGGCGAAGAGTTGTGTCAACACCATCTCAGCAACAGTAGAGGATATGTCCTCTTTGAGTGCAGTGCGAATTCAAGTGGTAGAGCATCCTTTTATCATTGCTAGAATTTTATTGATTCATACAGCGCGCCGCTCGATAAAAGTATTAAGTACGCATGCGCATGCTTAATTATATACTTGCGGAAAAAAAATTAATGTAGAATACTGTATAACCAAAACATCTCAGTCTCATGTGTACAAAGTTTTGAAATGCGATGGCCTCCTCTAAACCTTCAAAATCGAATATCTTGTCCTTCTTTTTCGCCGGCCCTGGGCTTCTAGGTGTCCGAGCAGTGCTGTTTCTAATCGGCATAGGATTGGGGATGTTTGACACAGTTACCGACTGGCAGCTGGTCATCCGATTCAGCCAGCACGGGTTCAACCATCCGCTGCTGCCAATCGATGTCAACTGGTTGCGTGCTTGGGCCCTCTTCGCCGCAATCGGAACCGTCCTATTTGTAGCCTCGCTTACTAACGAAACTATAGATCTTCTACACTCGCTGTGGCTAGTCAATAAGAAATGCGGCAGCCGCAAATCACCGAGGACGAGTCGCGAAGACACCAAAATGAACGCGAAAAAACAGATGAAGGAGATGAGACAGAAGGATGCGGCAATACATACACGTTACCAACTTTGGGTTGAAGAAAGTCAGGAAAAAGAGAAATACGGAGAAAATGATGATGACAAAGAAGAAATCACAACTATAAATGACGGTTGCAGGTGTTGCTATCGCTGTGGATGGAATTTCACGACTCGAGCAGAAACACTTGGCAAGCTATCGCTGTGGTTCCAAGATGTCCCCATGCTCACAATATCAGTCCTCTATGCCTTTTCACAGACTACGTGTAAGCTTCCTGAAGTAAGGGATGTCTCAGGCGACATGTTCAATGTTGGTCTCAGTGCTGTTGCATCGGTACTAGCTGTATCGTTCAGGTTGGCTCGCTCAGTGCTACGAATGTGCATCAGTGTGGGCCTCAGAATAAAGTCGAAGAAGGAGACAAGAAAAATGGGAAGGCTTGGCAAGTGCTGTTCGATGTTTTTGCCAGAGAAAGGTGATGCTCTTTACCCACAGGGTACGTGTGCTCAATGCTGCATAGTTCCATTTTATTTCTCCATTATATTGAACTGTGCTCTGGTTTTCATGGGTTTTATCATAACCCTTGCCATCTGGTTTAATTATCTCTCACTCAAAAGTACCCCCAACTTTGACGATTCGCTGGCGATCTATCGTTTCACACATGATGGAAATAACATACATATTTTAAACATTTCAAATAACATCATACCTGGTCGAGTAAACGGCACATTTATTGGCTTTGAAACGGTCTATGAAGCTAAAAATGATGAAGTGACCCATTGCTTAAGTGAGTTTCAATATAGAGAAAAGGATTTTGATATTTTTTTCAACACAATTGAAGTGGTGGCTATGTCTGATACAGGAGAGTTTTGCACCACTAAGTCCGGTAATGACGTTGATAGTTTTTCCACATACAGCAGGTGTACACTCTACTACACACTCGGAGGGTTTGTCCTCTTCTATGGATTTACAGACAGGCTTACTGGTGAAATAACACGTTTCGATAGTGTATGCACTGTCGTTAAAGACAGACTTCCCATAGTTACTGAAGGTCCCGATCCCGATCCAAATATTGAAGTTAAGGATAATCTTGTCCGCAATACCCCTCCTGAATCCAAAGAGGACTTACTCATATTGTTTGTTACACGTAATCAAACCAACCGTATTACGCTTCAGACTATATCTGTTGCTAACCTTGTAAACCGGAGTCTGGATGCATCATACTATATGACATTCTTGGATCAGACTAGCCACACAAACGTTACCTATCAAATAAGACTTTTCTATAATTATTTTAGAGCACAGTTCACCTATAATATAAACGAAATATTGAACTATCCTGCCTTAAACCAGTTTTGTTTGTGCAGCTCTAATAAGGTGAATAGCGCCAGAAAGTTTCATCAGAATGGGGAGCTTGTTTACGGCTATTACAATCCAAAAACTGGTCGCTATCCACTACTTTTGACGTGCTCAGATATTGCACCAAATCTTGTCTCACCATTGTATAATCCATCACTTTACGTTGGCTGCTCCTGTGGACGGTTTTCATTTGGCTAAGTTAACTGTTAACCAAACAATTATAATAATTAAGCAAATTAAGTCTTGTACAATAATATAGTATTGAACTGTTGAGTAAATTGTGTGTAGGGACAGACTTGCAATTTTTATGTAGTGATTTTTGTAAGTAGATCACTGAATTGTACTAACATATAATATAATATAATATAGCCAAACTTTATGCAGGTGTAAATGGACCAACAATGTAATAAACTTGTTTGCCACCTCATGCACTGTGAGATCACAATGATATATTTAATCAGTGATGGGTGTATTTAACAAATATTCCCCACTTTTCATCATCATATATATCGTGATTCATGAATTCATGAAATTTGACAATGAAAAGGTCATACATGTATGCATGCAGCTGTACAATGACCACTCTCATGAATGTCATGCAATAAGGTATTGAAACATGACTGAGGACCTTCTAGAGCCGTTTTCATGGCAATGTCACAAACTTTTTTGCCATGGTTCTGTATAATAATATATATATTATTATATAGCTATAGATTTAAGATCAAGCTATTTTATGTTCAAGCCACATAAAGTGCACTTTAACCGGCACCAGTGCTTGACATAGACTACAACGTACGCCTGTTACACTCAAGCATTGTGTTAATCCCCATGTGACAAGAGTGCTACAACAGAGATATCAAACTGATGGTAATTTTTATGTAGTGATTTTTAATTTGTTAGTAGCTAGATCACTGAATTGACTAACATAATATAATATAATTTATAGCCAAACTTTACGCAGGTGTAAATGGACCAACCATGTAATAAACTTGTAATCAACTTGATAAGATTGAAACGGATCTAAACCAAGTACCTTTTCTCCTATGGCGAGTAAGGCAAAGAAGCCGCAAGTGAAGAGGCTTCAGAAAAAGCCAAGAGCTGTCATTTCACCTTTGGTCTCCCGTGGAAAGGTCATGCCTACTCCCCCCAAGGGTGTGGCGGCCTAACTTCATTCATTTGTTGTTGCTTGATAAAGGAGTAATGAATTATTTTACATCTTATTCATTACATTCTTTCCATTAAACTTTGACTTTGTCATAGTTCTTATAGTTGTTTATCAATATTGACTTTTGAATTTGTATAAATTCAGAAGTTTTATGCTATCTTGTCAATTTTATTGGTTTTATTTCTTACTTTACTTGTTCTTTGTAGAGAGGAAGATAGAACCTTCCTCTCTCTTGTGAAGGGGCTTGCCCAGCCAGACTATATACCAACTAGGCACCACACTATCACACAATGTCAGGAACTGTTCCCATTCTCAACTTATAGTTGCAATTGAAGTACGGCTCACTAGAGATCACCTGCTGTACAGCAGGTGATCTCTGAATGGCTCATGACCAGCTCATTGTGGATTTTGACGTCAATCTTCCATGTCTCTTTGCGCATGCGCTCGATGGGCAATAGCGACGTGAAACTCATTGCAGTGGGCGGAGCCTCTACTTTTGGATGGGTAAAGGTCGTCACGAACAAGGTCAAGAGAATTCTGTTGTGCAGCGTGCAAAGATGCAGATGTTAGAGCAGTCAGTTGTCCTGCAGTACCTGGTATCCGTTATTTACGTTGGTAGCGTGAGTCTGGTTCAGCTCTGAGTCTGGTTAGTCTGGTTTCGAGTTCCAGGCCCTTCCTCTCTGGTCGCGAAAAGTTTTCGCGTCAAAAAAATTTCGCGACCGAAGAGGAAGGGTCTGGAACCAGACTAGAGTCTTGTCCGCTCTCCGGAATCGAGAAGCGTCCGCCTCTCGGAGGCTACGTAAGCATTAAAGTGATGCTAGATACAATCCGTAACACTACGGAAAGCATTTATAGCGCGCGTTAAATAGAATGTACACGTGCGTGTGCTCTGATATCTGATGTAACCATAGCTAGCTAATGAGTATAAGCCTCCTTAGCGTTTACTTCGTGTGTTACGAAGCCAGTCATACACGCTTACCGGTTCAGATGGACAACTGAGCCTCACCATTGTCAACACACTGACACATCACTATCAGTACAATGCGGTCAAAGGTCGCCGTTTCCGTGTCATCATTCGGATACGAGAAGAATACGAACAGTACTTCGTGTATGGCCGCGCCGATCGCAAGGTAAATGACGGTATAACTTTGGAACAAAACCATTTTAGCAAAATCCACGAGTCAAGAACATTCTAAGTATCGTGCCGATTCTGGTAGTACCAGGTTTGGATGGCAGAGATCAGCACTCGAGCAGTTAGAGCATTAACAGACAGACATACACATGCATACAGACATTATGATACAGACTACTGTAACCCTGCTGCGCATGCGCAGAGGGTTGAAAATTAATGTAGATACTCACTGTAACCATAAAATCGTCTCAGTCCTATATACATGTAGATAAGTTTTGATATGCGATGGCCTCCTCTACACCTTCAAAATCGAATATCTTGTCCTTCTTTTTCGCCGGCCCTGGGCCGAGCAGTGCTGTTTCTAATCGGCATAGGATTGGGGATGTTTGATACAGTTACCGACTGGCAGCTGGTCATCCGATTCAGCCAGCACGGGTTCAACCATCCGCTGCTGCCAATCGATGTCAACTGGTTGCGTGCTTGGGCCCTCTTCGCCGCAATCGGAACCGTCCTATTTGTAGCCTCGCTTACTAACGAGACTATAGATCTTCTACACTCGCTGTGGCTGGTCAATAAGAAATGCGGCAGCCGCAAACAATCACAGAGGACGAGTCGCGAAGACACCAAAATGAACGCGAAAAAACAGATGAACGAGAATATAAATTATGAGATGAGACAGAAGGATGCGGAAATACACGTTACCAACTATGGGTTTAAAGAAAGTCAGGAAAAAGAGAAATACGGAGAAAAGGATGATGACAAAGAAGAAATCACAACTATAAATGACGGTTGCAGGTGTTGCTATCGCTGTGGATGGAATTTCACGACTCGAGCAGAAACACTTGGCAAGCTATCGCTGTGGTTCCAAGATGTCCCCATGCTCACAATATCAGTCCTCTACGCCTTTTCACAGACTACGTGTAAGCTTCCTGAAGTAAGGGATGTCTCAGGCGACATGTTCAATGTCGGTCTCAGTGCTGTTGCATCTGTGCTAGCTGTATCGTTTAGGCTGGCTCGCTCAGTGCTACGAATGTGCATCAGTGTGGGCCTCAGAATAAAGTCGAAGAAGGAGACAAGAAAAATGGGAAGGCTTGGCAAGTGCTGTTCGATGTTTTTGCCAGAGAAAGGTGATGCTCTTTTCCCACAGGGTACGTGTGCTCAATGCTGCATAGTTCCATTCTTTTGTTCCATTATACTCAACTGTGTTCTGGTTTTCCTGGGTTTTATCGTAACCCTTGTCATCTGGTTTAATTATCTCTCACTCAAACGTACCCCCAATTTTGACGATTCGCTGGCGATCTATCGTTTTACACATGAGGGAAATCATGTGCACCTTTTAAACATTTCAAATAACATCATACCGGGTCGGGTAAATGGTACATTTATCGGCTTTGAAACAGTTTATGAAGCTAAGAATGACGAAGTGACTCATTGCTTAAGTGAGTTTCAGTATAGAGAAAAGGATTTCGATATTTTTTTCAACACAATCGAAGTGGTGGCTATGTCTGATACAGGAGAGTTTTGCACCACTAAGTCCGGTAATGATGTTAAGAAATTTTCCACAACATACAGCAGGTGTACACTCTACTACACACTCGGAGGGTTTGTCCTCTTCTATGGATTCACAGACAGGCTTACTGGTGAAATAACACGTTTTGATAGAGTATGTGTAGTCCTCAAAGACAGGCTTCCCATAGTTACTGAAGGTCCTGATCCCGATCCAAATATTGAAGTTGAGGATAATCTCATCCGGTCTACCCCTCCTGAATCCAAAGAAGATCTACTCATATTGTTTGTTACTCGTAATCAAACCAACCGTATTGTGCTTCAGTATATATCTGTTGCCGACCTTGTTAATAAGAGTCTTGTTGAAATATACTATATGACATTCTTGGATCGAACAAGCCAAACAAATGTTACCTATCAAATATTACTTAAGTACAATTATTATAGAGGACAGTTCACCTATAATATAAACGAAATATTGAACTATCCTGCCTTAAACCAGTTTTGTTTGTGCAGCTCTGATCACGTGAGCAGTGCCAGAAAGTTTCATCAGAATGGGGAGCTCGTTTACGGCTATTACAATCCAAAAACTGGTCACTATCCACTACTTTTGACGTGCTCAGATATTGCACCAAATCTTGTCGCACCATTGTATAATGCATCACTTTATGTTGGCTGCTCCTGTGGACGGTTTTCATTTGGCTAAGTTAACTGTTAACCAAACAATTAGAGAATATTAAGTCGTGTGCAAAAGCTAATAGAATAGAATTGAACTATTGAGTAAATTGTGTGCAAAGACATCAGTGATGGGTGTATGTATATAGCTATCAAATTTAACTTTTAAGTAAATAACAAAAATAATATTCCCCACTTTTCATCATTATTATCATGATTCATGAATTCATGCAAACTTTGACAATGAAAAGGTCACACAATGTCATGCATGCATGCAGCTGTACAATGACAACTCTCATGAAGCCACGATGTCATGCAATAAGGTATTGAAACATGACTGAGGACCTTCTAAAGCCGTTATCATAGCAATGTCACAAACTTTGTTGCCATGGTTCTGTATAATTATATATATAGCTATAAGGTTAAGCTATTTTAGGTTCAAGCTACATAAAGGGCACTTTATCCGGCACCAGTGCTACTATATTTACTCTTCTGCTACTTTCAACTTCCTCTTGTCACCTGGTATACATTGTATGTAGTTACACAAACTGATACTAGACAACAATAACATTAGTATGTTTTGACAACTAGTAGATCTACAACAACTATAGGTAATTAAATTGGTCACACTTGTGCTGCTTGGCTATGTATGCTTTTTACAACTCTCCTCTGCGTGTAGATATAGACATTGTGCAATACTTTCTTTCTCATCATGATTGTGCCCCGATAACATGCACGATTGTAAGGGGTCCAGTTTATTCCGTGTAGTTTAGTGCTCTTAATTATGTCATGCATATGGTATATACAGGATCTTCTGATTATGCGATGGAAATCATATAATTTTATATATTTCTTTGTTTTTTAACACTGGGGAGCGTGAACATGCACATTCGAGCTTCCATGTACCTCCGCGCATGCGCGCGTGATGATAACGACGTGAAACTCATTGCAGTGGGCGGAGCCTCTACTGTTGGATGGGTAAAGGTCGTCACGAGCAAGGTCAAGAGAATTCTGTTGTGCAGCGTGCGAAGATGCAGATGTTAGAGCAGTCAGTTGTCCTGCAATACCTGTGGAGCAGTCCTCTTACTCTGGTGGTGGCGCTCATCGTCATTGTGGTGGCTACTGTTTGGCTAGCCAGAGGCGCTCGACATAAAGAAACGGTGTGTTTTATATAGAAATTTAATAGGTATACAACTTCATACCGTTTACAGTGAGTTAGTTCTTCAGTTGATACACTCTAACATTGGTCCGCTGCACTTTCTCCAGTGTATATCTTATTCAGCAGCTGTACAAGCAAGCCTGACATGAAATAAACACATCAAACATAGGCATAATATTATGTTCTCAGATCTTATAACATGAAATATAAAGGAACATGCTAAGTGGTAGTTAGTCTCGTGCCCAGACCACACCCTCAACGCGAGGGGAAGGTCTGGTGCACGAAGTCCAAATTCTTGGCCCGGACGGCAAGTTTAGTCACTATGAATATCATTACCTGATCCACGGCCGAAGGAGCAAAGTATTCAAGAATTTGGACTTCATGCACCAGACCTTCCTCGCGTAGAGGGTGCGGTCTGGGCACGAGACTAATGGTAGTCTGGCATAGCCTAGAGTCGGCTAAGTCAGACTAGCTTAATAACATGTGTGTGATGTGCAGCTGCTCCGTGTTTCATTAAGGTTACTAAATTCACCAGTTAAAATGTTAAGACTTCACTTTCCTTCATTAATTATTTTCGACTGGGGAGAGGCTAACTGGTCGAAGCAGTTAGTAAAACTTATTAGTTTGGATAACTCTGAGCAGTTCTACACCATATACACGTGTTTGACTACTGAGTGCTGTACGTTTCAATCAAAGAGTAACGTTCTTATACAATGAAAAGGTGAAAATTTAGACGATTTCGTAATGAAGATTGTTACTACCACAAAGAGGTTCTATCATATTGGCCAATTGTGGCTTTACAGTATACTGTATAGCCGGAATTTTCAAAATTTGTCAATAGTTGATACAATGTATATATTTGGTTGTAAATAATATTGCCCGTTAAATTTTGCCAATAATAATATGGTAAAGGTCATCACACACATGTGCTTTATCATTGGGATAGTAGCGACTGGCAAAATTAGTAAAAGCTTTATCCTGACGGCGAGATAAAACCTGGCTATATAGTATAATAGCTTTAACTGTAAATCACAATACATAATAATACTTACTATGATACCACTCTGCATTACTGAATTCAGTGTAGAACATAGCTAGCTATCTATTTAGCACAAGTACAGTGAGCAACATATAGACTAACCCACATTTATGGTGTATTCTGCCAGTTCCCTATGCCTTCTGTCACCAAACATCTTAGTAGCTACCAATTTTAGTGATGCAATAGAACCACACTCCCCAACAAATGTATTAAACACAGCCTTAAATAGTACTGCTCTTTATTTAGAATTCTTCGTGACTATTCATGATTTAAGGTAGACATGTGCTACATAAGCTTTCTATTTAAAGCCCAAGTTGTTAGCAGCTCTAGAATTCATTGATTAAAGCTGGAATATTTGAATATTGTAACATGGCTAACTCCTAAAAAGTTTCTTCTGAAACTGGGGTATATGTATTTGAAGTTCTTGAATGAAAAGCAGCTGCTTTGTTGTCAAGCATTTTAACTACATGTACTTCAGTTCTGTGACCTCTGTGACCTTTACCTGTTACAGAAGAAAGCAGCTGGTGCAAAGGATGTACGGAAAAGTTCCTCTAGACCAGTCTCTTCTTCATCCTCACCACATCCACATCAACTGAAGATCTTCTACGGTACCCAGACCGGTACTGCGAAGCTGTTTGCTGAACAACTGCTGACTGAAGCTGAGAGAAAGGGAATCACAGTGAGCCTGGCTGACCTCAAGGACTGCGACCCTGAGGACTGCCTCACACAACAGGTACTTGTCACAGAGATGTAGATACATGTATGTGCAGGAGGAGATTGAGAAATCAGTTTTACAATATTAAGTCTTCATGACCACACTTTCGGTAAAGCGTTGAAATAATTAATATAATTATATATAAATAATTAATATATGCATAATCGGCAGGACCTATATTATTATAATGAATACATAGAATTTCAGTTCCTTTCCAAAAGCTCTTTCCTTTTAATCGTGGTGTTGCCCTCCTGCCTCTCTCTGTCCGATCTGGAAACAATAACCCATTTGACCTCTTGACCTCTTGCGACCTTTGTCTCTCCCCTTTCCAGTGTGTAGCTGAGAGCACAGTGTGTGTGTTCCTTCTCTCCACTTACACGGACGGCACTCCTCCCGAGAGTGCTTCTTGGTTCTGCCAGTGGCTCGGAGAAGCCAAAGATGACTTCAGAGTCCACAAGTCTCTTCTCTCCGGCCTCCACTTCACCGCCTTTGGAGTCGGTGACTCTCTCTACGGGGAAAACTACAACATGGCCGTGAAAGATTTAGTTGATGGGTTCCAGAAGTTGTCCGCTACATCTGTCTACCCTCTCGGCTACGGCGACCAGAATGTGGCGCAGAGTGTCCATGGAGGTGTGTGTATTACTATATGAGCTCGTACCTGTTAGCATGCTGATACATAAATATTTTATGTGCATGTCCAGCTTAAGTATGATGTAACATTATGTCTGCGTAATTTCAATTCATGAATGTACATGTACATGTACATGTAGATGTGAATATCTGTGTATGTTGTGGAGTATATGATGTAATTTGTATGCTTGCATGTATGTATACATGCATGTACATTTGTTGGTAGTTGCCTAGCAACCAAAGTTTCTGTAGGCTAATTGCTGGCTAGGGGAAGGGGGTGGGTGATCATAGGGTAGGCCAATGATGAAAGGGGGTCATGGGCCAACAAATTAGTTATCAGAGAGTGATTGTGGTGCATTCGACCATGCATCTCATGCACTACAATCACTGTCAGATAACTACTATGTATAGACATATTTATGCCTTAGTGTACGCATGGATGTTGGTACATATGAGATTGTGTGTTTGCTCTCCTAGGTCTTGAAGAAGACTTCAAAACATGGAAGAAAGGTTTCGTGAAAGTTGTCTTCCCCGTGTTGCTGGGTGAGGTGGCCATGACTCACTTGGCCACGTCCAGTCATAGCAGCGAGAAGGGCGGCAGCTGTGAATGTGGAGGGATGAAAAAAGACAAATGCTGCAAAGAGAAGTCCAAGTCATCTTCTGATCAGGTACATAATATGCGTGTACTATATATAGCAGGAAACATTAGCAAGGTTTGAATTTGATGTATTACTGTCTATATATACTCCTAAATTACTTTTGCATAATTTTTAGTCGTAAACAGGATAGCATCTGTTTTCTTACTATCTATCGTATGTTATTTTCATGACAAGTAAAATATTTTTCTACTTTTCACTCAGCCGGGAGAGCAGCTGCTTATCGAGAGCTCCAGCGATGAAGAGGAAGATGGTGCTGATGGCGACACCACAAAGGAAGGAGCGAGTTCACAAACGTCGGAGGGTCTCGTTGACATGGAGGACATGGGTAAAATGGTGAACAAGATGAAGGCAGCTGCCAAGAAGCGCCAAGATGAAGAGGAGGGAAAAGTCTTGGGTGAACCGAGAGAGATGGTCACTCCTCTGCTCCATAAGAGTCTCACCAAGCAAGGTTAACATCCGCCAATAATATGTGTACTTGCATGAAGTTATATTAATTTATGTTAACGATCAGAAAGTTTATGTTGTGTTGCAGTGTTTCTTACATTGACAATTTATGTATATGGCATCAGTAGGAAGAGTAAGATAGCCATCCTGTATTATAACTCTGTAAATATTTCCACTGTACTGTCATACCATACAAAGAGTATGACACAATTTGTTCCTATTATGTATAGTACTGTAGGTTTAGTGTATGTACAGAGTGTGGCATGTGTAACATTGTTTAAGTCCATATGGTCATAATTATCGTCCATACAGGCTATCGTATCGTTGGGTCCCATTCCGGAGTTAAGCTTTGTCGGTGGACAAAATCCATGCTGAGGGGGCGTGGTGGATGCTACAAGCATACTTTCTACGGGATCGAGAGCCACCGTTGCATGGAGACCACACCCAGTCTAGCCTGCGCCAACAAATGTGTCTTCTGTTGGAGGTTTGTGTATGATTTATGAGCACATGTATATTCAGGAGCCCATATTAGTGTGGTAACGTACAACCAGATCTGTAGTGTGTGTTCATGTGTAGATAGAACTAATCACCACTCTCTCCCTCCCCCCCTCTCTCTCTCCCTTTTTTTTCTCTCTCCCTCTCTTTCTCTCTCTCTCTCTCTCTCTCTCCCACACCCCCTCTTTCTCTCCCTCTCACTCCCTGCCTTCTCACCCTCAGGCACCACACAAACCCAGTTGGCACAGAATGGCGGTGGAAGATGGATGATCCTGAGATGATTGTGAAGGGAGCTCTTGAAAACCACCACCAGATGATCAAGCAGTTTAGAGGTATGCGTGCACACTATAAGATTAACAAAGATGATGATGCTTGAGAGATTTATGATCCATACTCAACAGTCATTTCCAAGTATGCATGTCTAAAATATAGTTGATGCTATCCATCACCAGAGCTATACCGTATGCATGTATTGGTTGAAGCCAAGTTACTGAACTGTTATTGTTGTGTGAAGGCTCTGTGAACATGTTTCATGGTCTATAGCTTGGCTACAGACTATGAAACAATACACTTATTATTTCTCTTAATACTTTACACTAATGTTGGTGTCAGCATCAGTGTTATTATTAGTAACATACTTCTGTAATTCTGAGAAACATTGCTGGTGTCAGCATAAGTGTTATTATTGGTAACATAGTTCTGTAATTCTGAGAAACACTGCATCTTAAATTTAAGTATTTTTGTGGAAAAAATCACTTAAAATTACTATTCCTGTTCTATACAATGTAGTCACAGTTTTGTTCTATATATACTCCGAGTTGTAATATAACTAACACTGAGTTAAAGCGGTAGCTAATTAGTTAACAACTTTTCATACCACTGTCATTATCCCGGGACCTATGTCAAGTTTATCCATCACTTTCGTTGCAAAAGGATGCCATTTATTGTCCTTAATCGCATTGTAGAGGTTTGTAGCTGGGTTAGCAGGATCGACAATTCGTGGGGGGTGGGGAAGGAGATCCTTGAATTTCTCTCGAAGAGCCATATCTGTTCCTGGGACGATGAGGCTGTGAAACAGTAAACATGCTATAAATTTCAACAAACACCAGATATAATCAATTAGAAATATGTCCTAGAGTTGACACACTCACTGTAAGACTTTGTTACATGAGCTGAATTATTAATCTTGAATCAATGCCTACATACTCGGAAACAGTCTCGTTCATTCCACCTCTCTGTAGCTTTTTCTTGTGTTCAGGGAGTCTATCAAAGGCTATGACCACCAAAATTGAGAGTAGATAAGAGGGAGGACGTCCATTTTCTCTTTTCTTCCAAGCACTGTTCCGCCATGCCTTTAGCCTTCGACTAAACTGTTTAACCTATATATTTATGCACATATAAAGGTACATATTATAGATAAATATAAGCATGTAATCATAGTTGTATACATCGTTAGTTACTAAGTGCATGCATACGCTTATGAGAAAGGTGTCTCTCTTAAAGGCGCAGTTGCACGGAAGCGCGTTCGGCGATTTTCCAGATAACGCACACCCAAAATATTCACAATGACATCATAATTCGCATGCCAATGGCGTGTACGCAACCAATCGGATTTGAGTATTGAAATCTGCTAGCACTTTTCAAAAAGAATTGGCGCCAAAATTGACTTCCGTGCAACTGCGCCTTTAATCAGAGAAATTTTGTTATACCCATTAGTGTGATGGTCATTACCTCTTGAAGAGGAAAAGTATGCCTATAAATAGTTTTTGGAAGAAGTATTATAGAGGGCATTATTCATAAATGTTCTTGACTTGGTGTGACCATATGTGCTTATTAGTAGATGGCATGCAATCAGTAATATTTGTGTTTAGTATATTTTACCCATGGATGTTGTTGTTTAAAGAACTTTGTTTGCCACTTGGAGGCACTCACTGAGAACCTGCACATGGTATATATATACAAGTATAAAAAACAATTACAAAAAATTCAAAAGAAAGTAGGGATGGTGTACCAAAAAGCATACAAACAAGGGTAGTAAGGATGGTAACAAAGGTCAAGGATCGTCCCTACTTCTTTGTCCTCAGCTTTGATTGTTTATTTACCAGACACTTCAAATTGTCTTTGAGTAGCCTTGTAATGATGACAAAGAAGTAGGGACGATCCTTGACCTTTGTTACCATCCTTACTACCCTTGTTTGTATGCTTTTTGGTACACCATCCCTACTTTCTTTTCAATTTTTTGTAATTGTTTTTTATACTTCTTTCTGTAATTTTTTTTCTGTATAGCTAGCTAATTTTAACTAGATCAGCAGGAAGAGTTTGAAGTCAAAGATCGCAATCGGATTCAATCGGAACGTGGTCGTCAATGGTAGACACAAAAATCAATAATGTTATATGGAACGGGGTCGTCATCTGCGCATGCGTATTATGTAACAAAATGGCGTACTACATGCACTCAGTATAAATTACAAGTTGAAAAAATGGCGTTTAGGCGAAGCGACTATTTTTTTAAAACTGTGGTATCGTGCACTGCGCGCTAGAAAATGGAGCGGATTTATGTGTAAATGAAAGCTAGTAGTTGAGCGAGTGTCGAGTTAGCCTCGCTGAAAGAAAGAAGAAGAAGGAGAAAAGTCGATTTTTGACAGTGTCTGGTTCAGTATGTAGACGGCCGCTTTGGAAGGTGCCGCTATGTGTACTGGTAGTATTTCACACGTAGGTAACGTTAATGACAGTTTGAAGTCTTATATCTGTACACAGACTGAGATATTTTCGATTTTGTAATGTATTACATATATGGACAATCCGGGCCATCCCTACTTATAGAGTCTACCGACTCTATGATAATTTATTGCCGAAAAATTAGGGATAGATTTCAAGCTATTGGTTGATTCTCACAGTGTCCTTTGTTCTTCCGGCAGAGTTCGAAGTGAAGTCAGTAGTTCCTCTTGATTAGCAAATTTTGGCATCAGAAACAGATCAACATCAATCGTCTCACTCTCTTCAAAGATGGAAGAATATGTGAATTGTATCCCCAAGATTATAAGCTGATCACCGATTGGAACCCTGTGGAGTTTAATAACTTTACATCTACCAGGTCTGTGTTTTTCGAGAAACTCTTCTGTCTTATCAATCAATTCTTTATGTTTTTGCCAATCCTCTACCATCTTGCGTACTGTCAATTCTATGGAAACAAGAAACAAGAATGATGAGCGGAGAGTTATCCATGGGCAGAGGAGGCCTATATACATGCTAGTATGTATATAGCTTTAGCTATACTCACTGCTTGAGTAAAGCACCAAATCAATGTCATACTTGTTTGGTACTTGTGTGCCCTGGCCAAGTGATCCACCTTTAAACACCTCTGATACTACTATGCCTACTTCTTTTTTGAAGTCTTTCTGTTAAGTATGAATAATAAAGATAGCTAGCTACCTACTAGTAGTTGGTATTACGTATATAGCTACTTACCGTTTTTAATGTGGTTGCCAGACTCCCAATTGCTGACTGTGCTTTATGAACTACTGACAGTGTCGCTGATTCACATTCCGGTATAGCCCACGCATTAAACTTTCTTTTGGGCATCTTTGCTTTAGCTCTCCTAAGTAGCTGCTGTGTATGTTGTACCAGGCAGTTTTGTATTGCCAAGTATACTGTACATGTAGCTCTTGTGAATACCTCAACCTTTCTAATTTAAGCACACCCACTGAGTTTCCTAGTATCTCAATGAATATTGTAGTGACCATAAATTTACTTGGAAGTGGGTGGATTGCTTGCCATCTTGTCTGTGGTATAGTTGGGTATTCTGGAACTTAAATATATAAATGCACAAGGCTATATTGCATGGGCTAACATAGCTGAGAGTATATAGCTACATGCCTATAGTTTATTGTTTTATCTTTGTTAGCATAGATAGATGCGTGGTAACCTAATTGAGTGTGTCTGTATATCATCAATCTTCTGTTGACAGCTATAGTATATTATAGAGCATGTACATAAATACACATGCAATGCTATAAGATATTAATTTTTATATGGTTTAAAATAGTATAACTAGTAGCACTATTAAAAATTGGTGAAACAGTATAACTGTCATGTGTCATAATTGTCTGCAAATATATAGTCTACAGTGACTAAAACGTAGCTACTAACTTTCTATAACACTGCAGCTGTTCTGTGTACATAAATGTAGTACGGCTCCGAATCCTTGTAATGACTCGGATAAATCAGGGGCTGAAGAACCTTCTGTGTTGGACTAAAATACTCGGAGATAAATCGAGGGTGTCAATCTTCCTTGCAAAAGGATCCCACTTTTCTTCTCCTTCTTTTGCGCGTGTAAGTCCACTCAGGTAAAGGTTGTTGGCTGGGTTTACTGGATCGATGATTCGTGGGCAGTCGGGAAGAAGATTGTGATAAGTATCTTGAAGTCTTCTGTCAGCTCCTGGGACAGAGAGGCTGAAGAAATATGTTATTAATAAGTTGGGTCTCATGTTGACAATAAATCAAATGCTCAAAATGAGACATCTAACTCATGCACTAGCTGCACCTCAACCTTGGAGACAGCAACAAACATTGGCTTAGAAGCTTTATGCATACTCTTTGTGATTTGTGAATTGGGAAAGATTGTCAATTTGTGGAAGTCATATGATTCAACTTTTTAACTGTTGACACAAACTTCAGATGAGTAGTTAGGCTATTCTAGTTCTAGTCAATTAAACATCAGTTACTTACTCCAGATGTTGATCGCGCCAAATGTCCCTGATCAGCGCTTTGAACTCAGCTGTCATTCTGCATGTATTCAATGTATTAACAATGTTGATAGCTATATAGCTATATTATAGGTCACATTGCAAGTATATATATGTATCATTGTATACCTGCGTGGAGTACTTGTGTGTGTGAGTTAGAAAACACTTACCTTGGTACAAGCTTTCTTAGTCCTTTCTTCTTCATTACCTTTTTCTCAGATGGCAAACGTTCGTAAGCTATGATCACCAGAATTGAGAGAAAGTAGGATTTTGGTCGTCCATCTTTGTTGTCCTTCCATTGGATGTTCTTCCATGCTTTGGCCCTTCGTATTAACTCCTTGACCTATAAGCAAATTAATAAGGATGTACATGTATGTATGTTACCATAGAATTGAGGCACCATAATGTACACAGCAACATATTTTCAGCTTACCCAACTGTCCTTGTGTTTAAAAAAGCCTGTTTGCCACTTAGAGGCACTAGATGAAAACCTGAGCATTGTGCACAACAGCATTATTAGAATTTGCATATCTAGAATGTGGCTAACAATGATTAATATTAAAATTTAACAGCTAGCAGGTGTGTGAATGTTGTATCTTAAGTGTAATTAGGACACTGTCCAATTAATGAACACCGCTAATACTATCCCTAAATGGGAACACCCTTTAACAATACACAATACAAGGACATCTGCAACATAGCTATACTAATGGAGTCTCCACTGTACTTGTTGCGCATGTTTATACTGGTCTGATGGCATAGAGAAGAAGTGTATAATACTCTAACTCACATTTTGAGTCGTTTTGATACATGCACATCTCTGAGCTTTCTCAGTAATTCATCTTGGCTGGAGAAGAAAGGACTCAGGATCAGATCAACTCCAATGGAACCTGCTCCATATTGTTGGATTTCAAACTTGAGTGCTACATCTGTGTGCTCATCTTCTGGACTATAATCTCCACCAAGCTCCTCCTTCAGACAAGAATCAATCTTCTCAAAGTACTCATCATAGCCGTCTCTAACTGCATCCTCTACTGTTAGGCCTACAGAGAACATGTGTACATGCACACATATAGCTTTATGTTCACAATCAAGTGTCAACTGATATCGAAAATAACTTAATTACAGGTACATTATTTCTTGTTCGTGTAGCTATACTATAATATTATATGGTTTACTTCTTGAGTACAGCACTAAGTCGATGTCGAAGTGGCCTTCAACGGCTGTTCCGTGACCAAGAGATCCTCCCTTGAACACTTCTGTCACTTCCAAGCCCACCTTTCTCTGAAATTCAGCCTTCATTTGTGTGTGAGAGAGTCGGTATAAACGGTCAAGGCAGGAATTCTGATATACATAGACATATAACTCTGAGTGTTACTAAACTCCCCCCCCCCCCCCCCCCCCCCCATGCAAATCTACTAATAATATATGCCTTAACTTCATTAGCTAGTAGTTCTGAAATGGTCTGTTTGGTGTAGCAAGACTGGTTGATATATATGCCTGTAGCCTATCAATCAGGTATTAGCCTTATTCTCACATGTTCTTGAACTAACCTTATGCATTGACAATACCAGTTTGCCAATCACAGCTTTGGCTTTCTCTATCGGTGTGACTGGGTAAGGAAGGTTC
Source organism: Spirochaetia bacterium (assembly GCA_965261245.1). Taxonomy (GTDB): domain Bacteria; phylum Spirochaetota; class Spirochaetia. The sequence goes on from OZ253446.1 coordinate 70,199, forward strand.
CATCCTTTTCCCAACTTTCTTACAGCCATAATATATAGCTACCAGGATGATTCTTGGAGCGGCAGCTGCTTCACATGAATTCTAATTTGCTATAAATAGATCAGTCAGGGCTGACCTGCTGTTTTTAAATTTAACTTCACGGAAATCCCCTTATCTATACATGCAATCTTATCATATTCATGGTTAGAGTCAGTGCAAGGAATGTATCTTGATCTTCCAGAAATTTATAATTTCTGAGTAATCTAGTATTTGTCCAGAATCATAGTGTATGCATATGTATTGTGTTTGTGTTGTGTGCACGTGTGTTCACGTGTGTGCATGTATGTGTCACAATATAATATTATGTACTTGTCTATTATACGTATGGTTGTGTATAGCTCATGAGCTATAGATGTACTGTGATTTATCTTCATGTATAAAATTTGGACCCATAAAAGAATATAATTATTGAACTATTAATAGGGATTCATTTTATGTCAATCCATGTAAACAATACTATCTTTTGCTTCATATCTAGCTATATTTCGTGTATATATACAGTCTCCACTTAGTAAATGCAAGGAGATAGGTATATACAAAACAAACATATTCCCAAAAAAAGAAAAACACACACAAGGCCCATGTGTGTATGTATAAGTATAATATTATATATATATATAGCTAGCTACAGAAATTGACAGACTTATAAAGGTTTTAAAAACATTGTTATAGAGTCAGGTTGTATGTTTGTGTTTTTCGGTTTTTGCGTGTGCTTCGGTGCACTCAAATCAAATTGGTTGAGAGAGATCAATGGTGTGGATAAGTTGCCTGAGAACGTCGCTGTTTCCATCCCCTTGTCCATAGTCACTGACTCTGTCTTCAGGATCGTAGCTCTTCAGTCCAGTTATCCAGACATTGTTGACTGGATTGACTGGATCAATAACGCGAGGACGGCTTGGTAGAATGTCAGAATGGTCCCGACGTTTGTAGTAAGCCTCCCACCATACACTGCAACATATAGAGATCGGTAGTTTAATATAAATTGATGCACAATCTGGGAGAAGACACTTACTCCATCGGTTCTGAATCAGTGATAAGGTCTTTGAGAGACTGATTTATTCTAAGTCAAACATAATAGCAGTGAATCATGAATGCATGTGAAGTAGTCAAATTATTCCATTAACTTGATTTCCTATCAATTTACTACACAAATGTACATCAGTGGTTCAACTAGGGTGGCTATAGATTGGGCATATAATCTTTCTGAATATCAAGCCTTATAAACCGAAGTAACTGCAGTACATTAAAGAAAGTGATGGGTAATTGTGTTTATGTTTGAGAATGCCACATGTATATAGTACTTTTGACTAAGCAACAGATGTATACATGATAAAATATTAAGCTTGCAAAGTTGATTTTATTTACGGCACGCTGACTGATAACTGAAATAATGATTGCTTTCAACCCAAAACTGAATTGCCATAAGGATTCGTCATGAATTCAGTGAACAACAACTCGTGACAATCGAACTGGGGGATTTCTTTCTCGGAGTGGATAACAGTGGCGAGGAGATGCATTATGTTCACTCACGTTTTATGACCCCTAATTTCATATGCCCTTAGCACCAACAGAGACATGAGATAGGAACTAGGCCTTCCCTGTCCTCCTTTGTCTTTAGGCCACATCCTGTTACGCCAAACCTTAGCTTGACGGATGTACTCTTTCACCTGTGTCAGGAGCAGGTAGGTCATCTATAGTTGACTTAACTTCATCAGTGCATGCCGTACATAATGGTAAATTGTCTTATCGTTTAGTGACAAGAAAACGGCCTTGACTATAGTAGATGTGGTATATAGGCCTATGTGCATGCAGCTGTGGCTATACATAGCATGTGCTGTGACCGTTACCTCATCTGGTTGCTGTTTGATAAACTCAACTTGCCATTTAGATGCACACATGGTGAACCTATAGTGCATGTGATAATGCATTGTATGTCAAACCTGCCCAAAAAAAAACAAACCCAGGTCCCTGCGTATCTTAAAGTTGAACAAGGGCAGCTCCTCTTAGACTACTTCATATTATAATTTTATGTCTCACAAGTGGCTCTATACATGCACAATATATGCATACATATCACGCTTATCCTGAGGCACACTCTTCAGGAATGTGTACAGTGAATCCTGGTCAGCCAAATAGGGGCTCAGTACGAGTTCCACTTCCACTTTTCCCTTGTAGATGAACTGGATAGCATTTTCCGTCATATCTGTATACTTGTAATCACATTCTAGTGTATTGCAGAAAATGGTGTGCAGCTCCCGAAGCCACGGCTTGAATCCATTTCTTTTTTTGTATACCGAGTGTCCATCTATATCTGGATGAACAAGCAAGATTTAGGAACTACATTTGAGTATTAGGAGCAAAAGAATGTGAGAGAGACAAGAAGGGGAAACACAGAAGAGTATTAAAAAAAAAGAGTAAGAGGGATACATAGCTACCTCGTGAGTAGATCACAAGATCTGTATCAAAGTGGCCAGGAACAGTGGTGCCATGACCAATGGATCCAGCTTTGACGATCTCACTGATGTTAAAACTCTTGACATTTTGCTGTGAAAATAATCCAAAATTGCTATACATAATTTTAGCTGGCTCTAGATGTACTTAATTCATAGCTGAAAAGTTTGGCGGGAATTAAATTTGGCATTTTGGTCCCAAACGTACTAATATTGGCGGATTTTTAATTTGGCTGTAAGGTACAGTATCAGCGTATGTATACATATATATTATTGCATGACTGGGAGGGCAATATGGGAAAATATTCAGCTCGATGGTAGCAGTATTGGCCCGACCGAAGGGAGGGACAATACAGAACCAGAGAGCTGAATATTTTCCCATATTGCCCGACCCTAGGAAGTGCAATAATAGATTTATTGTATGACTGGACAGTTGCACTGTACACTCCATAAGCTGACCACACACAGCCAGAGTAAGTTAGCCACAACGCAGCCACTACGCTTTCTTATGTAAACAACAGGAAATGTCACAGGAGGAGCTACGTACCACACTGCAGCTGCCAATTGAGTGCAGTTGACAGCAATAGCTAACTTAGTACACGAAGAAGCTGGAATAGCGCCGGGTACTACCGGTAGACTCGAGCGCTGTTCGACAGTAGTAGCCATTTGAGCGAAGACTACTTTAAGCCAAAAGGTTAGTTCTATTACTAAAGCAGTGACTATGTAGGAGCCTCTTTAGTAGGCTAGGTCGCCATTTAAAAATATTCCGACCTAGCTAGCTTTGTCACTTGTATCCTTGACGACCGTACCCGTTGTTGTAGCTAGCAAAAATTAACCAATCAAATCGCTCAGCGTTGTGAACGTGCGGTGCATGTGCAGCTTGTAATTGCCAATTAGTAACTGGTCAATAACCACCCGTGCAATATGGGAAAATATTGACCAGCTATTGACCAATCAGATTGCTCATACTATAGTAGTCATACAATAAATATACGTATGAGGAAAGTTTTAGCGTATTTTTATTTTTGCAGTTGTACATAAGTGTGGCCCGCCAACCTGCCAAATTTAATTCCGCACCAAATTTCTGGTAGTCCATTATACCTCAATAAATGTCACAAGTTCATCGACAGCTCTGCATGCATCTTCAACTGTAAAAGAACCTTGTGCACCTACATGCATGCATGCACGGAGAAACAAACCTAGTATTGCCATAATATATACAGGGTATACATAATTATATTATACATTCTAACCTTCAACTGCCATGTTGTTCTCTCTGTTATAGAGAGATGAACTTGCATGGAGCAACAGAATTTCAACTAAAATCTTGGCTAAGTGATGGTAATTTATAGCTAAAACCTTGTTCTCCCAGAAGAGAATACCCATGCAGGGAGATGCTTATAGCTGCTCATATAGGAAGCAGATCAAGTCATTCGGAGAAGTCACCTTCACAGTGTCAGAAAGTAAAGTGTTTTTCTCTGTATTATAGTCACAAGGTTTAGCCATTTAAAGAGAAATTAGCGTGCTTATATTCTGTAGGTCAGTGCCATGAATCTTAGTAGAGAGCAGCATGTATAGTGGCTTTGCTCTTTAACTTTATACCTTCTGGGTATTCACTTTAGTAGTGAAATGATGAATATGATTATGTCCTACCTAGCCTGTACTAGCCTTGTTGGTATTTTGTAGAGAGAGAGATAATTCATTGGGTGCTAAATTAACACCTCTTTAGTGCACTCACCTTTGTGAGGCTATACCTCAGCTCCTTCCAACAGGTTTAGGTTAGTATGCAGTATACGATATATGTGTCACTGAATATGTGCATATATAATTGACCCTATTAATGCAAGGCATTTAATTGTGTATAGATCTCGACCACTTCATTATACTAATCTTACATTTGTCCGTGAGTGAGTGAGTGAGTGAGTGAGTGACGTGAGTCCGGGAGGTCACGGGAAGCCATTCGACCCGAGCTAAAAACATTTTTTTTCTCTTGATCGCTGGACTTGGACGATACGTGTAGCAGTGCACTGACACAGCTGGCAATGGCACTAGCCGTAGACTAAAGTAAGCCGCTTGAAAAGGGCGGCGGGGCAGAATTAGATTGAAAAGTACACTTACGTGCGGCGGCCCGGTGACAGCAAACGAGCTAGATTCGAGAGTCGTTGTTGTCCACAGGTGCTTTTCAAAAAGAGGCGATTCTATTCTAAGCGTCTTTTCTTGGGAGCCTTAGCGAGCGAAGCTGCAAGACAACTAACGAGTTTCTCTGGCTAGCCAATTGGTAAGGTCACATGATCAGCCAGGATGTGCACGTGCGCATATACAGCCGGCTGCGCCGCGCGCCGTAATTTGGCCTAAAAAGTAATTATATTATACAACTGAGGATCCAACATCATGCATGCAACATAATCCAAGGTAGAGCTGAGGAGTACAATTATTGATGGCAGCATGAGTTGATGTTTCAAGCAGGTGTAAAAGGAATGAGCGAGCGAAGCGAGCTCATTCCTTGTAATTTATGTTTATGTATATGAATATATGTCCGTCACACAATTATCTTAACATGAAATCATGTCATTTTAGCTATACTCTCATCTAAATCTTTGTGTGCATAGCTACACTAATCTACAGACTATAATAAAAGGGTTAATCACATAGTATGTTCTCTGCATGTTTATGCTTTGGTTTCTGCCATACACTATAGTTTTTGCTCAGTTAATCGGCTGAGATAGATCAATGGTGTAAATGAGACGCTTGAGAACAGAGCTGTCTCCATTTCCTGGTCCGTAGTCACTGATCCTCTCTTGAGGGTTGCACTTCTTGAATCCACTTGTCCAGACATTGTTGGCCGGGTTCGCTGGGTCAACAAGACGAGGTGGACGGCTTGGTAGAAGGTCAGGGTAGTCCCGACAGTTGTAGAACATCTCCCAGCAGACACTGCAATGAAAGGTGTATTTAATTTCATCAAAAGACGCTATAGGAGAAGATACTAACTTACTCCATTGATCCACTGACAAGTTCTTTCAGGGACTGGGTGATTCTAAGTCAAACAGAACAGATAACATAGTGAATTAGCTGTAATTGTGTGGCGGTCACGATTTACTGGTCTATGTGCATAACTATATAGTATGTATGGGGTATCATGAATGTCACTCACGTCTTATAGTATCCTTTTGTTTGATATGCCCGGAGTACCAACAGTGACATGAGATAGGAACTAGGCTTGCCCTCACTTCCTTGGTGTTTCGGCCACATATTGTTGCGCCAAGCCTTAGCTCGACGGATGTACTCTTTCACCTGTGGATCAGAAGCTAGCATGATAAACAATATCAGATTAAACTAAGTAGCCACCGCATGAGTGAAAGCAAGAGTGTATGAAAGTCACGCGCGGGGGGGAGGAGAGTATCGAACAGGGTATTAGTACGGTGCAAACCGTTGTGAAAGAGAGGTGACTTCTGGCGTATTGTACGTGCGACTAACGTCGTACCTGTACCCACGTACGTAAAACAGCTGCAGCGCGCGTGCTGCCATACTACCGGTAGTATACAGTAGATTTCCGGAGGTCTACGCGTTTATTATCATGTGTTAGTCACGTTACTTTCCCAACGGTTGTCACTGTTAGTACAGTGCGTGGTTCGATACTCTTTGTTCTTATGAACTCTTGGTGAAAGTATATAATAGGCCTATGCATGTTCAGATGTAGCTAGCTATTAGCTTCGTCTCCAGGCCCTATCCCAGCCTTTCAATGTTTTTAACCTCCCGCTTTTCCGCGTTAAAAACATTGAAAAGCTGGAATAGGACCTGGGGACGAGGCTAGCTAGCTATAGCACGTATTAAGACAGTTACCTCGTTTGGTTGCTGTTTAAAGAACTCAACTTGCCATTTAGATGCACTCACTGTGAACCTATAATGTGGCCGTGCATTGTGTGTCCAAATTGAATACTGTTGTAGTACGTATACTGCTTTAATCATTGAGGTGACTAATTAGTTTACGTTACTAACATTTATAAGGATTGGCACAAAATTTTATTTTAGCAATGATAATCCAGTATAGAACATTAGAGTCTGTCGACTTTGTACCATTCCACTTATATAAACTTCACCAATATTTATGTAAACCATACAGTGTTTCATGCAGACAGGTGAGGTAGGACGCGTCCTGGGATTTCCCAACCCACAGCAAAAGTTCCCTCCCTTTAGCATCACGAACACTCATGCATATACACTTATATTATTCCCCTACCGATGCAATAGGATATTGGGTTTGCAAGCCATAAACTTATAGATTTTGTATGAAACACTGTCACGTAAATCATGCTGCATGTGTGCCTATAAATAATTGTTACCATAAGTTGATATATATAGTGTAGTAAGGTGAACTACTTTTGTATATATGTACACTCAATAATTTATATGAAATAGTACAACTTACAATTTACGATCATCCTGGTGACGCACACTTTGTAGAAACCTGTACAGGGATTCCTTGTTATCCCAATAGGGGCTCACTAGGAGATCGACATCCACCTGTCCTTTGTAGTTGAACTGGACAGCATATTCATTCATATCTAAATAGTTGTAGTTACGTCCCAGTATGTTTCTGAGAAAGGCGTCCAGCTGCTGAAGCCATGGCTGGAATTTATATCCGTTTTGGAGAACTTGGTTTCCAAGTATGTCTGGATGAAAAAGAAAGATCTAGAAGTCACATAATATTGAGCAAAGGTTTGGGGAGGGGGAGGGGAGAGAGAGAGAGAGAGAGAGAGAGAGAGAGAGAGAGAGAGAGAGAGAGAGAGAGAGAGAGAGAGAGAGAGAGAGAGAGAGAGAGAGAGAGAGAGAGAGAGTGTGAAGAGTTAGATATAGGGATACTTACCTCGTGAGTAGATAACAAGGTCAATATCAAAGTGGCCAGGAACAGCGGTGCCATGACCCATGGATCCTCCCTTGACGATCTCACTAATGTTAAAACCTCTGAAGTTTTGCTGTGAATTGTTTCACTAATCACAAATCGAAAAAAATGGCTTGATTCAGTCATCATTATACCTCAATAATTTTCACAAGTTCATCAATCGCTCTCCTTGCGGCATCAGCATCTGCATTTAGTACCAATTCATACATTAAGAGCGTAGCATAGCTATACTATATATCATATTCAAATTCTAACCTAGTGGATAGGCCATGTTGTTTCCTATAGCTAAGACTCTGTTTAGGAACTTGAACTTCAGCAACCAAATTTCAACTTGTTATGGACAAGATCTCTGGCTGGCGTAATATTTATATTACCATGCTTTCCTGGAAGGGAATACCCCGGGGAAAGTACCCTCAGATAATGATTATGTAATCTGATAAGGCACTGTCAAAAGCCTGTTTCTGAGTATTAGGTACAGAGAAGTTGGCATGCTAGCAAATGGAGTAATCCTTGCACCTAAGGTACTCACCTTTCTAATTTCTTCCAGTTATAGCAGCTTCTTATTTAGCATGTGGTACATACTTGTCCTATTCCACGTATTTCATCAACAACTTTGTTGACAAAATACTGGAATACTATGATAAATGTGCAGTAAAACCGGTATATAGGCTATACAAGGGAACTTGGCCAAACACACCCTCACTTCCTGGGTACTATACAGATAGAGCATCTCCACCCACTTGTGGTTGTTCTTGGTAGTGACCACATTACAAGCAGTGTATATAATATTCATAGGGTCACACATTGCAACATAATAGGGGTGTTGCTCCTTGTAGTAATAGTATTCACAGACAATGAATCACATTATCAAAACCGATCAAGCATGGTCACATGTGTATGCATGCACAACAATTACCAAACAACCATTTTGATATAGTAGTATACACCTCATATATACAGCTCAATGTACATTATAGTGAATGTCATTCATACATGTATGCTTATGCACATTCATATTATCATCATTATGCTAATCTTACATTTGTAAGTCCCTCTGTGAGTCAGTGAGAGCGGAGGTCACGGAAAGTCGACTTGAACCCGATGATAAGGTCGGCTTTTCCATAGCTTTTCTAAGCGCAGAGACGGTTAGATACGACGGCGAAGGTATGGTTGAGAGCGCTTGGACTACCACTGCCTATGTAGCTGCGACAAACAGTTTAGAGAACACATGGGACAGGAGTAAGGGAATGAGCTTTGCACACGCACATGTCAGCCTGTAGTTACCGAGCTGAAGAGAACAAGGAAGAAAGTACAACTTTGGTAGCCTTGGCGGTGAAGGGCGACTGACACAGCAAGACTAACGAGGTTTTCTCAGTGCTGATTGATCGCTGACCGGGATGGCTCTGTCACAAACGGACTTATATGCAATAAACGATCCTTTCCAGATATAATATATAGGTCCATACGAGCATACGTAATGGAGTTCGTCAATAAATGCCGCTAATGAAAGTGTCGTCCCTTTTCTGTTCATTCTGTGGCAGTGCAGCAGAGATAATACATACTTGTATACGTCTGTATGTATTATCTATGGCGCCGTGCCAGGTGTAAAGGAGTGCATAAGTGAGCGAATGATTTTACATTGTGATTCCCACTTTCTTGTTTTAATTCTTGCTTAAAGACATCACTGTAGTCAAGTATGTAGACCGTTATTCATGCCAATTTCCACCAAAGATGTAGTTAAAAACAAGTTACTATATTATAATACTATTAATAAATCTTGCAGTACATAGCGATAATCAAGGGAGACATAAAACATGTTCTTAAAACAATGAAGTCCTATATGTGTAAACATGCAGCTGCACTAATCTAGAGACTAATAGCTATTTGGTTAAAAAGCAAAATGTGTTCTCTGCACTTTTGTGCTTCAGTTTCTTCCATGTACCATTTGTTGTTCAGTTCAAATCGGCTAGTCGAGATCAATGGTGTGGATGAGACGCCTGAGAACAGAGCTGTTTCCGTCTCCTGGTTCGTAGTCGCTGATCCTCTCACGGGGATTGCACTTCTTGAACCCACTTGTCCAGACATTGTTGGCCGGGTTCGCTGGATCAACAAGACGAGGGCGGCTCGGTAGAAGATTAGGATAGTCCCGACGTTTGTAGTAAGTCTCCCAGCATACACTGCAATTAGAAGGATGACGTTAATTTTGATAAACAGATACTGTTATGGAAAACTTACTCCATTGATTGAGCAACAAGATCTTTCAGGGACTGAGTGATTCTAAATGTATACATGTGTATAGATGACATATATAGTACATAATAATATGATATGTGCATGAAAAAGAAAACAAATTTGGGTAATATCACATGGACATGCAGGTGTATTATTTATCAGTTTTGTATTATTATCAGAGGCTATATATAAACCACATAAATATCGGCAATCACTTATTGAACTAACTTTTACCTTGAAGGAATGTTTGCTCAACAAACTAATCACACTATTAATAGAGATGTAGTGTTTTGTTGGCATGCAGTGCTTTTAGCAACTGCCCCACCTAAAGTACTTTAGCTACTATCGCAGCTGCTACATATTCTGTATAATATTATAGTATGAACAATTTAATAGTTTACAAATGAATGAAACTTTGTTTGCACTGAGTTGCAATATTTACTCACGTCCTGTATTCCTTTGTTTCATATGCCTTGAGTACCAAGAGTGACATGAGATAGGAACTAGGCTTGCCCTCTCCTCCTTGCTCTTTAGGCCACATCCTGTTGCGCCAAGCCTTAGCTTGACGGATGTACTCTTTCACCTACATATATATATATGTATAATATGTGTGTGTGTGTGTATGCGTCCATAGCAGATATATAGGCAACATCAGATTAAACTTCACAGGCAACAAATATTAATACTCAACGTCTTAACGAGGTATAACTAATGTGAAATAAACATGTACTGTTTTAAGGCCATATTTTTACGTAAATAGCTAATATACCTATGTGGTATAGGACTATATGCAGGTGTGGTTAGCATTAAGTGTAGCAGTTGTGTACCTGATTTGGTTTCGATTTGAAGAGCTCAACTTGCCATTTAGATGCACACACTGTGAACCTATAGTGTGGCCGTGCATTGTATGTTCAAATTGAATAGAGTTTTACAACTTTTTATAGGATTGTGCAATTTTTTGGCACATATCTTTTGTTCAATGTCATAGATTCAACAGAGTGATGTGTCTCTCCATGCACTACTTTTATTACGCTTACGTATCACGCTTATTCTCAGGCACACTCTTTAGAAAACTGTACAGGGAATGCTGGTTATCCCAATAGGGGCTCACAAGAAGATCCACATCCACTTGTCCCTTGTAGTTGAACTGGACAGAACGTCTTGTCATCCCCTTGTGGTTGTATGTGTGTCCCAATGCATTGCTGAGAAAAGCATGTAGATTCCGAAGCCATGGCTGGAATTGGCTTTGCCCATTGTCGAGCACTTGCTGTCCACTTATATCTGCAGTGATGAACAATGAAGATTTTAGAGAGAGAGACAGAGAGAAAGAGATAGAGAGAGAGACAGAGACAGACAGAGAGAGACAGAGAGAGACAGAGAGAGAGAGAGAGAGAGAGAGAGAGAGAGAGAGAGAGAGAGAGAGAGAGAGAGAGAGAGAGAGAGAGAGAGAGAGAGAGAGAGAGAGACAGACAGACAGACAGACAGACAGAGACAAAAAGAGAGTATAAGAACATGGGAGGGAAATATAGAGGTGAGAGAGAATGATGCTTAAATTACCTCGTGAGTAGATAACAAGGTCAATATCAAAGTGGCCAGGAACAGTGGTGCCATGACCCATGGATCCTCCCTTGACGATCTCACTGATATTAAAGCCTTTGAATTTTTGCTGTGAATTGTTACGATAATCTAAAATTGCTATATATAATTACAACTTGTTTATTACAATCCTTTGTACCTCAATGCATTGCACTAGTTCATCGATAGCTCTCTTTGCATCTTCAATTGAAACTGGAGTTTGTCCACACGCATACATTCAGAAGTAATCACAATTCAAACATTAGCTACATAATATGGTACAGTCTAACCTCCGTAGGCCATGTTGTTCTGTAATATAGCGAAGACCCTCCTGAGAAAACTAAACTTCAAGGTACCAAATTTGTTGTGGCTGAGATCTGACTGAGAGATTCAATTTATAGTACCTTGCTCTAAGGGATTACCCAGGGAAATTCCCCACTCATATCCATATCCTAGTAAGAATCCTGAGTCATCGTGAAAAGGCACCCGTGGTTTTACGAAGTCATGCCGTTTTAATTAAAAGCTTGTTTCCATGTATTACAGTGCAAGGTGTAGCTATTCAAAGGAAGGTGGTGTGATAACGCTATACTTGAACTATAGAGAGAGTCCTAAGTTGGCATGACCGTTGCTAGTGATTTCATAGCTTCTGTGTATTCACTTTACTAATGCCGGAAACAATGAATTTAATTATAAGTGGAGAGAGTTCCAAAGGGTTGTACCCTACCCATCTTGTGGAGTAATGATTGTAAAGAGTAAGTCAGAAGATGCACTCTATCTCCTTCTGACAGATTCTGTTACACAGTATGTAGTACCACTATATACCTCTTACGATTTCTTGTGTTGTGTCATAAACGTATTAGGGAGCCATGCACACATGCACATACTTCCTGGTATATGTATATACAGAGAATGTTTACCTATCCACCCACTTTTAGTTGTTCTCGGTAGTGACCACAGAGTACACTGTGGTTACTCTTACTGCTTACTAGTGAATGTAATAGTATTTCTATGAATATGCTGCAGCAGTAGTTTGTACACACAATGAATTTATTTAGCTGCCACTGCTGGGTTAATGTGTGGAATTTATGCTGCTGTTCAACTACATGAAGTGCAAGGTCATGGTGCAACCTAGAGTACTTGTTTACGCTGGTATACTCTAGGAGTGCATCATGTTTCTTCTATTTTTAGCTATAGTGTGTCTACTAATGTGTGTAAAGAGAAAAGGGAAGCAACCTGATTACGTTAAGCTTGCTTGTGTAGACAGTGACTCAGCTATAGTACTAACTGTAAGCGGAAATGACAATGTATGCATGCCTCATAATAAGTTTATGTATACTACATGATCATTACATTGTGGAGTCCACCAATCAAGCGAGGCTATTAAGTACGGATAGTATTCATTCAAACTTGTACTGGTTATTGTCCTCGCCACATTTGTCAATATCTATATGATCATGTAGAATCTGTGTAAACATGATCTATGAACCTATATAGTCGTGATAGCTGTCTTAGCTTTGTTATCGATTTGGCTGAATTATTGCAGCTTTTTTTAATTATGACATTGTGTATTGCATGCATGTATGCTAATGAAGTTTGGTTGGATATTTGGTGTATTAAAATAAGCATTACTGCACAACTGGGACATCTAGTGGAAATGTTGACTCATAGACGGACAAATGTAAGATTAGTATAATGATGATATAGCAATGATTGCGAGATAGCTGCATTGAAGTTGAATAATTATGCAAACGTTAGTTTTTTTGGTGAAACATAAGAAACATGGTTTACTCTAAAGAAAACAACATATCTACAGATTTATCTTGTTACACGAGTTGAAAGTTAGTCCTAGCTTTTATGTAGGTTTGAATTTGCTTTCATGCTCTACCATGATGCTTGATGATAAGTTGAGTTCATCAACCTTTTCCACAAATGGGGCCCATTTCGCCTTTCCTTGTTCGGTGCCATAGATTCCGCTGTTGTAAAAATTTGTTGATGGGTTTACGGGATCAAGTATTCTTGGTTTTGGAAGAAGCAGGTCTTTATATTTTTCTCTGATTCCAGAATATGACTCTGGAACTGGAACTATAAGACTATAATATTTGTATACACATATATAGCACTGTAACTCTTGAAACAAGTTCTTTTGTTTACTTACTCCAATGATTTGTTCTGTCCGTCCCTGTCAATTTTCTTGATAAGAGATATGAATTCTTCAGTCATCCTGGAGTATACCAGTGTAATATGTTTAATGTGATTATGACGTTAATAGTTACATCACTAGCATATATTATAGTACTAATTCAAAAGAAAACACACACAATGTACTCACAGAGGAACAATTCTTCTCAGGTGCCCTCGTTGTCCTCCCTGTCCTTTTTGTTGCTTCATGTACTCTGGCATTCCATCGTAAACCTTAACCATTAGTATTGACAGGAAGTAGGACTTTGGACAGCCAGTTCCCTTCTCAGGCCAATTCAAATCCCTCCAAGCCTTTACTCTCTTGCAGAATTCCTTCACCTACATGTAGATTGCTTACGTATAATGTGACTATATACATGCAGGCAGTCCCAATCATACACATGCCGTGTTCACTTAGAGTTAATTTAGTCTATTAATTATTATCTCTTCATTGGCAGTTTTGGCCACATTTTTGTACACAAGTGCATGAAAGAGATTGTGGCTATACAGAAAAACAAATACAGATTGGTATATATACCCAATTAAGACAAACACATATACTATTGAGTGGATTCTCCCTGCTGATTTACCCATTGGTCCTGTTGTGCAATAAAATCTGTTTGCCACTTCACAGCTGATAACCTGTAAATCACAACATCCATCCATGCCACAATCACATACTATGTAACCTCTTGCATACATACAGCTTTCTCTTTTTCTTGTTCGTTCCTTGAAGCGATGTTAGTAGAGCATCATGATCAGAAAAATTACAGCTCACTGATAGATCAACTTCTATTTTCTCGGGAAGAGGATAGGTAAATGCTATTCCTGTCACCACTTTTCTGCCGTAGACATAGGTGTAGTGTGGGTTTTTGTAATCGTTGGCGTCACTGTACTTCCAAAGGAAATTTGTTATCTTCCAAAATAGTTCTGCTTTGTCTGCAGCAGCATCCTCTACTGTTAAATCTAAGAAACGGTAGATATGCGCATGCATGGCCATTATTATAAAATGTTCATCACTCCTTTTACATGTGCATGAAACACCAGTGAGTCAGACATGAATATACTTGGGTATGTATACCTGGGTATGTATACCTATAGCTAGCTACTAGCTACATAGTGGCATATATGTTGCTAGAGACTCCAGGCCATATTGGCATTGGTTGCCCTGACATCTGTAAGTTCTAACACCCATGTGCATATGTTCACCATAGAGAATCTGAAAGTATCTCACTATTTTTCGATGAACATTTTCATGTGAAAATTAGCAACACATCCAAAAAAAAGTCGCAAAACATAATGTACTATAGCTACCATGCAGCCACATGCATGCATGGCAGCTCTCATGCACATCCTGGCCGATCGAAAAGTATGCTTACGTGCGAAGGCCGGGTGACGGCAAACGAGCGAGAATCGGAAGTCGCTGTTGTCCATGGGTGCTTTCCAGAAGGAGACAATTCTATTAAGTGTTTTCTCTTGGTAGCCCTTGTGAGCGAAGCTGCAAGACAAGTAAGTGAGTTTCTCTGGCTAGCTAATTCACAAATGTCACATGATCCACGTGCGCGCAAGTGCAGAGGTGATCGAGCCGGCCGTGTCGCGTCGCAACGTGGCCTATCGTGATTCTTCAAGTGTGAAGTATAGTATGCGTTAAAAAAGCATATATACAATCATGTACAACCTTGGATCCAAGGTAGGTTTGAAGAGTACAATTATTGATGGTTGGTAGATCTGAAGAGTACAATTGATGCATGACCTGATGTTTCAAGCATGTGTAAAAGGAATAAGCGAGCAAAGCAAGCTCATTCCTTGTAATAGTAATTATAGTCATTAACCCTCTGCGCATGCGCAGCAGGGTTACAGTAGTCGTTTTGTGTGTCTGTCTGTTACCACTCTAGTCGCTCGAGAGTTGATCTCTACTGTCCAAGCGTGTTACCAACGGAATCAGCACGATACTTCGAAGGTTTTTAACACGTGGATTTCGCTAAAAACGCTTTGTTCAAAAGTTATGGCGTTATTTACCTTGCAATCGGCGCGGCCATATATGAAGTACTGTTCGTATTCTACTCGTATCCGCATCAATGACACGGAAACGGTGACCTTTGACCGCCCAATCTATATGCATCATACTGTTGGCCATTACGGTACTAGGGTAGTCCGAGCTCAACTGTGGTGGAAAGATCCTAGTAAGCGTTCATGACTGGCTCAAACAGGCAAGCGAACGCTGAGGCGGCTCACGCTCCTTAACTATAGCATGTATAGGTACGTAACTATATAGCTACACGTATGTGGACGCACGTGTATATTCTATTTAACGCACGCCGCTAATTGTTTACGCGCGTTTAATTCATAGTGCGCATTATTTATGGTGCATGTTATTACCACAGCAGCCGTAATAGATTAATTGCTGCCATAAACCATATGTATTTCGGCGCAGAGGGTTTTGCACTACGGTGCTTCATTTGACACAAAGCAAAGGCTTGCCCCTTGAATGTTCTATACATTTCTTAATAGTTCGTTACATGAGTTAGACTCAATATGACTCACCATCAGAATAGATAACCAAGTCTATATCGTGCTTGTATCTCACTTGTGTGCCCTGACCTAGGGATCCTCCCTTGAACACCTCTGCCGCTGTTATGCCTACTTCTTCCCTGAACTCTTTCTGTATCATACACAAGAAAGGATAGCCTTACCTAGTTACTACATAGATGACCTGTTATAGTCAATTGTATTACAGTTTGAAGCTAGCTATATATCTATAGCTGTAGCTTAGCTACCATACATTGCTGCTATACATGCATGCACACACCTTATGAAATAGTCTCACTAGAGTGTCAATTGTTTCTGAAGAAGCTCCACTCTCTGGCCTTGCCCAAGATGTCCTCCTTGACCGACTCATTTTCAACACTTACGCTATAGTATTGTGACCTCTGACCTCAACTTGTGTCTATATACATTACCGTAGATATTATAGACTACGTAAACATTTACGTTGTCTATAATATCTATGACATTACACACCGTCCTATTTGTAGTGCATTCATACTTTTATGTATATGTTCATGTGGGAGTACTATTATCATCGACGCTATGTTAACTGTATTCATAACTTACGTGTATATGAGGTCGGTTTGTGACCCGAAGCCATAACGAAGTAAGGGACAGTCCGTGCTAACTAACCGTAGGCAGAAAGCCAAGCCCACTGGCTATCTACTTAGCGATCAGTGTTCGCAAAAAGCCTATAGCCATTGTAGTTACTACAACCAGAGTGTTCTACTGTAATGTACATGTACTAGGAAATTGTTGTCATAAGGGAAATCATAGTTTTCACAGAATATGCATGTTTACAGTTATTGTGCCCATTGGTACCCTCTATAGGCTGAAAAGCTAGTGCTGTGTAGCTTGCATATATAGCTATGTGTATGAATTATTATTCAATTGGGGATGAAATCAAGAGTCTGCAGCAAGAGTGAAAGTAAGCAATGATGTATATATATACTGTACTACTTCCTATATACATACACATACACATGTTAAACTCTAGTATACTCATAGGTTTAGAAAAAAGCAGTAAGTATTAAGCACACACACGGTCAGGCTATACTTTGGCTCCTTCCAACAGGTTTAGATTAGTATACCATATACTTGTCACTGAATGTGTGCACTATATAATTGTCCCTGTTAGTGCAATTAAGGCATTTAATTGTGTATAGATCTCGACCACATAATTTATGTTTATGTATATGAATATATGTCCGTCACACAATTATCTTAACATGAAATCATGTCATTTTAGCTATACTCTCATCTAAATCTTTGTGTGCATAGCTACGCTAATCTACAGACTATAATAAAAGGGTTAATCACTTAGTGTGTTCTCTGCATGTTTATGCTTTAGTTTCTGCCATACACTCAGTAATTTGCTCAGTAAACCGGTTGAGATAGATCAATGCTGTGAATGAGACGCTTGAGAACAGAGCTGTCTCCTGCATTTCCTGGTTCGTAGTTGCTGATCCTCTCTTGGGGGTTGCACTTCTTGAATCCACTTGTCCAGACATTGTTGGCCGGGTTCGCTGGATCAACAAGACGGGGGCGGCTTGGTAGAAGATCAGGGTAGTCCCGACAGTTGTAGATCATCTCCCAGCATACGCTGCAATAAAAGGTGTATTAATTTGATCAACAGACGCTATAGGAGAAGATACTTACTCCATTGATCCAGTGACAAGACCAATCAAGGACTTGGTGATTCTAGATGAAACAGATAACATAGTGAATTAATCATTTAAATTATGTCGCTATGATTGTTTATCAGTCACATGAAACAAAAAAGTTTTGTGTGATCTGTTTAGGCTATAGCTTTTATTATAGTATATAAGTTGGGATACATATACACAATGTATATCTTTACATGCAGCTATTGAAAAATTGGATTAATTTAAGAGTTTTTTGACCTTCATTCACAAATGTTATAGAACTGTGTAAACTATTGTGTATATTTTGGCGGTGCTATATATGTGGAATTTAGCTAATTTCATTCACGTCTCATAGTATCCATTGATCCAATTTTCATATGCCCTGAGCACCAGCAGTGACATGAGATAAGAAGTAGGCTTGCCCTCTGCTCTTCGATCTTTTGGCCACATCCTGTTGCGCCAAGCCTTGGCTCGACGGATGTACTCTTTCACCTGTGTCAGGAGAATGATAGAAAATATCAGATTAAACTTTACAAGGAGTGAGCTCGCTTTGCTCGCTCACTCCTTTACACCTGGCACGGCACTGGCACAGAATGAATAGGAAAGGAACGACACTTTCATAAGTAGCATTAATTGAACAACTCCATTGCCCATGCTCGTATGGACCAATTTAACTGGCAAGGATTGTTTATTACATTAAGTTCGTTTGTGACAGAGCCATTCCGGTCAGCCATCAATCAGCACTCTTGGCTCGTGTGTTCTCTAAACTGCTCGTCTCAGCTATAGGCAGTGGTATAGTCCAAGCGCTCTCAACCATACCATCGCCGTCGTATTTAACTGTCTCTGCACTTGGAAAAGCTACGGAAAAGCCAACCTAGGCTTCGAGGTCAAGTCGACTTCCGGTGACCACCCGCTCTCACAAACTCACAAATGTAAGATTAGTATAATGATAACAAAATGAATAAAGTATAATCTGTGTATAGTAAGATGACAGTTTAAAGTATATAGTATCCTACCTATCGGACATAGATCAAAGCGCTGCATGTGTGCATATTTGTCTTACACGTAGTATAATCCACATGTACATGCAACCCTTTCTTGGTCAGGCTTCGCTATGCTTATGTACTTGTGGTTACACACTCATGCAGTATACTCCGTATTTTACCAGCTTGGGATGCATTAACTCATATAACATAATTAGCCTATTTGAAGCTGTGGCTCAGCGTCAGTTACCTCATTTGGTTGATCTTTGAAGAATTCCACTTGCCATTTAGATGCACACACTGTGAACCTATAGTTTGACAATGTCAATGAAAGAAGGGAAGGGGAGGGAGGAGGAAAGAAGTTTGCTGCACACATTATTAAAATTAAAAGTTGAAGCACGGTCGATCAATTAGCGATTGACATAATTGCACACGCCTGTATACCTAAGTGTCCGAGATCAGGAGCGCATAGCTATACCAACATATCCCACACATGGTTATGTTAGACCACTTTCCCATTTATTTTAATGTGCATGTGCAGCATGGTGAAGTTTTGAAATTGCAATTAATTGCGTAGGTGCTTTGCGCTCCTTTACTCTCACCTTCCTTTTTTCATTATATGCACTCCTTGATGAACCGTATATATACTGTAGCTCTATTATAGTATACTATCTAGGCTGAACAGTAGTATATTGTTACTATGAGTGAAGTTGCATGACTCTCACATTTTACGGTCATCCTCGCGAGTCACAGTTTGTAGAAACCTGTACAGGGAATGCGGGGTATCCCAGTAGGGGCTCACTAGGAGATCCACATCCACTTGTCCCTTGTAGTTGAACTGAACAGCATATTCAGTCATCTTAATAAAGTTGTAGTTAATATGACCCAGTGTTTTGCCAAGAAACATGTTCAGCCGCAAAAGCCATGGCATGAATCTGGTTGGGTATTGAAGAATTGCGTTTCCATTAATGCCTGAATATATAAGAAAAGTTTAGAACATGTTAGAGAGAGAGAGAGAGAGAGAGAGAGAGAGAGAGAGAGAGAGAGAGAGAGAGAGAGAGAGAGAGAGAGAGAGAGAGAGAGAGAGAGAGAGAGAGAGAGAGAAGAGTTAGATATAGGGATACTTACCACGTGAGTAGATAACAAGGTCAATATCAAAGTGGCCAGGAACTGTGGTGCCATGACCCATGGATCCTCCCTTGACGATCTCACTGATGTTAAAGCATTTGAATTTTTGCTGCATGTGAAATGTTTCGATATTATAAAGGCTAGCTTGATAGTAGTACTCTATACCTCAATGGTGGTCACAAGTTCAACAATAGCCTGCTTTGCAGCTTCAACTGAAAGTGGAGCTTGTGCGCCTGCCATCATTGAGAAATAAGTCACATACTACTGAGTAGTTCACGCATGTTAGGTATAGGCTATACTTTCTAACCTTGGTAGGCCATTTGGTTCTTTATATAGGGAAGACTTTTCTTTAGAAACTTGAACTTTGAAGAACCAAAATCTCAATTTGTTGTGGCTAAGATCTTCTGCTAAGTGCGTGGTTGTAATTAATATACAGTGCTTTCTTAGGGGGGAATACCCAGGGAAATACCCCTTAGATAAGCTTGTCTCTGCATGTACTATACCACTAGTAGCTACAGTATATGTATTTAGAGGGAAGTAATATGACAACACTATCTACCTAAGTAGCTACCATGAAGTTAGCCTCGTTCCCAGGCACTTTTTTGAGGGGCGGAGAGTAAAGAGGTACACATATTGCACGCGCATGCGCCGAATCACCATGGTTACCATTCGCCGGGGGATCGATACATCCCAGTATACTAGGTAATATCCGGAGAAAGTATACAGGTCACTGGTGGCGTATTACGAAGCAGTAAACTATAGTATACGATTACCCCAGATTTTTCTGGGTCCCCGGCGTATGTGCGTGCAATGTGTACCAGGCAGGCCCTTTTCTCTCCGCCCCTCAAAAAAAGGGCCTGGGAACGAGGCTACCATGAAGTATAATGAGCAACCCAAGGCATGACTCCTGCATGATTCCATGTATTTACTTTACTAATGGAACAATGAATGTAATTTGTACTATAATGTAATTAATAAGGAGAGGCTCAGTTAATCCAGTTAGAGCACTGACCTTTTTATATCTGGTCGGTTCCAGCAGCTTCTAATCAAGTTAGTATCAGTGTTGTATACCAAACACATTGTACCAGTATAGTGTATACTATACCATGCACATGTCAGGAAAGTAGGCACAAAACACACGCTCACTTCCTGGTATGTATGTAATGTACATGCATGCATGCAGATAGTGCATCTCCACCCACTTGTGGTTGTTCATGGTAGTGACCACCTTACAAGGCACTTGGTCGGCTCCTAATGCTTATTATAGTAAATGTCAGCATACGCAACTGTGTTCAGTGAATAAAATTATGTGATGTATATGAATTGAGATTTTCATTTTGCTACACTATTATATATATAGTCTTGTCTATATATGTGTGTGCATATGATTTGACAGAGTCGTTCCCACTTTCTTCTTTCAACGACAACGGTTACCATTGACCGATATTAGTGCAAATTCCCACTAAAATGCAGTTAAAAGAGAAAGTATTATATGACAATTCTTGCAGCGTTAGCTATAACTAAGGGGAATATACAATACGTAAAAGAAAATTGCTCTTAAAACAATAAAGTTCTATATGTGTAAACAGCTGCACTAATCTAGAGACTAACAGCTATTGGGTTAAAAAGCAAAATGTGTTCTCTGCACTTTTGTGCTTCAGTTCAGTTTCTTCCATGTACCATTTGTTGTTCATTTCTAATCGGCTGGGAGAGATCAATGGTGTGGATAAGACGCCTGAGAAGATCACTGTTTCCGTCTCCTGGTTCGTAGTCGCTGATCCTCTCTCCTGGCTTGTACCTCCTCAGTCCACTTATCCAGACATTGTTGGCCGGGTTAGCTGGATCAACAAGGCGAGGGCGGCTCGGTAAAAGGTCAGGGTAGTCCCTGCGTTCATAGTACTCCTCCCAGCATACACTGCATTAAGAAGTATGTATAGTATACCACAATTTTTATAAACAGTGGCTATAGGAAAGGACACTTACTCCATTCGTCTAGCAACAAGGTCTTTCAGGGACTCTGTGATCCTGTCAAATGGCATAGTGAATCATAAATTTAATATAATGTTATGTATGACAGTCACATGTACATTATACATGTATTACGGTACATATGCAGTTCAAGATGCAGTTGGCCCGGGATACTAATGCATAATCATTTCCAAAATTCAATTTGGGACTTCGTTAACAATTAGTTACAGTGCTAACTAGCTATATATACAATGATACTGTGGTAAAAAATACTATACTAATATTATTATTATGTTTGTGTTTTAGGGTAATATTACTAGTTTTTCAGCCCAAACCTGCATTCAATGTTCATGCACTCACGTCCTGTGTCCCTTTGTTTCATATGCCCTTAGCACCAACAGAGACATGAGATAGGAACTTGGCCTCCCCTCTCCTCCTTTGTCTTTAGGCCACATCGTGTTACGCCAAGCCTTAGCTCGACGGATGTACTCTTTCACCTATATTAGGAGCAGGTAGATCTTATAATTAGTGACTCGTCAGATTTATACTCACTATGAAGAATACTAAAACAAATTGTTATTACAAAGAAACAATCTTGACCAATTTTGTTTAATACTGTAACAGTGGACCTCCTATAAAGGACACTCCGTATTAAGGACACAGTACAAATAACCTCTATATAAAGGACACGTTTTTTTGGCCCAAATGATGACTTCCCTATACTTTCAGTGTATTTTCAACCTCTGAGAAGAGGACACCTCCGTATTAAGGACAAAAACTGCTGGTATCAATGTGTCTTTTATAATTTATATAGATTCCACTGTAATGTGTATAAAGCCTATAAAATTAATAACCACCAATGTGATATATAGGCCTATAATAGTAGCTGTATCTATAGAATGTAGTATTACTGTTACCTCATTTGGTTGCTGCTTGAAGAACTCAACTTGCCATTTAGATGCACACACCGTGAACCTATAGTGTGCATGGTCATGCATTGTGTGTCCGAATATTGTATTAAGTTTTGCACAACACTGCACTATGAAGAAAAATGTCACTTGTTCCCACTATAGGATTTGACCTTGGGCTAATTAGAAGATAAACATCAGAAAAGGGTGGAGTTTAAGGCTCTAATCTACTTAATATGCTAATGAACATCATTAAGCATTTAGTTTGAATTTTGTTTTTGGTGAATCCCTGATGGTAGCATGATACGTTCTTACCATCCTCAAGTTAATCCAGAGAAATTTCCTCTAGCTACGTTTATTACTTCAAATTCGACTGAAATGTCTCTACATGCACAAATATTTGCTTACATAGCACGTTTTTGCTGGGGAATACTCTGCAGGAATCTGTACAGGGAATGCTGGTTGGCCCAATAGGGGCTCACTAGGAGATCCACATCCACTTTTCCCTTGTAGTTGAACTGCACAGAACGCTGCGTCATCCCTGTGTAGTTGTAGTTATGTCCCAGTTCATTCTTGAGAAACTTGTGCAGCTGCTCAACCCATGGCTTGAATTCATTGGGGGCCATGAGCACCCGTTGCCCATCTATGTCTAGATAAACAAGAAACTTTTTAAGGTTTAGAGGCTACACAGAATAATAAGAGAAAGAGATTAGAATAGAGAGACGTTGGTAGTGATCAAGAAAAGTAAGAGAGTGAGAGTTTACCTCGTGAGTAGATAACAAGATCAATGTCAAAATGGTCGGGAATAACAGTTCCATGACCCATGGATCCAGCCTTGACGATCTCACTGATGTTAAAACCTTTAAAGTTTTGCTGTGAAATTGGAAATCACTATAGCTATAATAATATAAATAAGTCCATTATACCTCAATGATTGTCACAAGTTCATCAATAGCTTTCCTGGCAGCTGTAACAGGAGCTTGTGCACCTGCATTGAGAATGAACCACTATTCGTATATGCAAGTAGGGTAAGCTACATCATGATTCTAACCTCCAGAGGCCATGTTTTTCTCTCTGTTTAGTCAAAACTCAAACTTAACTTTATAACATCTCAGCTGAGTGATTGTAATTTATATTATCTAGAAGGAAATACCCAGGGAGATACCCTCTTAGATAGGAAGTGATGCTGATTCATCCTGAGACAGCACTAATTGACCATAAATTGTATTTCAATTGTTACTTTATTGTACAATGTATAGCCGTTTTAAGGTGGAATACTATAGCCAATACATTAACTAGGGAGCAACCCGGCCCAGTTAGCATGACCTTGCATGCTATATAATGAAGCAATGAATATAATTAGCACTCTAATGTAATCAATTGGGAGGGAGTTCACTAAAGTTATGATAGCTAATTCCATACATGTACTGTATCAAACACTTTATTGTATACAGAGTGAATTTTTTATGAATCCTGACACTGACTTGTATTCGGTAGTGCAAGAGTACCAAGTACAAGGTAGTTGTTTACTAGAGAATGTGTGGCTACAGTGTAGTTGTTGCTCAATTAACTTAATAGTTGGTACATGCACACAATGAATTTACTTATTGCCATTGCTGGATAATGGGTGGCATTTATGTTGCTGAACCAGGCATGCAGCTAGAGTGTAAGTCATCCTGTGTACATAAGTACTTGTTTACACTGGTAGGAGTAGTACATGTTCTTACTATAGTATGTGTACCAGATAACCTCTGGCAAACAAGAAAGCCTCACCTGAAGTGAGGGATAATTGTGGAGAATTGCACTCTTAGTACAGTGGTAACTTATTGAATAGCTGCCTTCTAGGAGCTTATGTTATAGCATAGCTACTTGCCCAGCTTCTATATAGATCAGTCACTTACAAATGCGTTAATGTTTTTGCACTGTACGTGATCACCTTTGAATCTTTGAATCACATGTGCGCTCCGCCTATCTTAATTTCTCTTGATGTGCACATATACGTATACATATGCATTGTCAATTACTGCATTCCTGAAGCGTTATGGACATATATTGTACACTAGCTGCGATTTCACCCATGCTGCACCATCTGTTGCCTTGCTTCCAACTTGGTAATTATCACTATTATCACTTATAGTAGCTAGCCGCAATGCATTTGTATATAACGTTGAATTGCACTTGGTTTAGCTTCACTGTAAAAACAGAAGGATTATTTAGTAATTTACCAACAGGCTATAATTTATACGGACATTTGCACATAGTAGAAATTAACATGAAGCAAGGGCTTATTAGACAGTGTTATATACCGTATATGTTCTAATATAGACGCCACCATAATTTAGGCGCCCTTTCAGCCATGCGCAATTTTTTCCGCTCCAATTAAAGGCACCTTTCTGGGTAGTTAATTATTTTTAGGTGGTGCCTATTTTAATTGGAACGGGTATTGCGCGCACGCCACGTGCGAAAGTGAGTCAGCTTGTCTGTAAGCTGTCGACTTGCGAAAGCGAGTCAGCTTGCCATGGCAAACTGTAAGTTCTGAAAAGGGGCATCCAAGGCCATCCTTTTTATCACAAACGCCTTGACAGCAACTGAGTAGCGCCTTTGACAGCTGTTGAGTGACTTGCACGAGCTCCATGGTCAAAGTTCGAGAACCGTTCTAATTAACGCCCGCCCTAATTTAGGCGCCCTTGACCCACTCTTGAATTTTTTAGTTCTAATTGGAGGCGCCTTTTCACAATGGAATTAATTTTTAGCGGCGCCTATATTATTATTAGAACATATACGATACATGCTAGACGTGGAAATGTTTGCGCATGCAGCCTCTTACTTGGATCTGAACAATGGTAAAAATAAAATTTAGTGCGCCAAAATGTACAGAGCACATTACAGACATATGCAAAGTACAATTAGTGTGCATTAAATAGAATTTACATGTGTGTGTGTGTGTGCACTGGTATAGCCATAGGCTAGCTATTAAAAAATGTAATCGATTTTTTGGACCATGCAAGGCTCAGGTTAGGTTTTCTGAAGCACATATGTATATAGATGCACAAGGAATGTTGGAAATGAAGGGAATGATATGGTTGACTAGTTACCTCTGCGGTGACATATGATTTAGTTAACATGCAGGACAAATATAGCTAAGATTGAGCTTTACATATACGAATGCCAGCCTGTAGTGAGCGACCCAAATGGAATAAGGAAGAATGTTTGACTTGATTTATGTGGAAAGGGAATGTCATGCAGGTAAGATGAAGCATGCAATTATATGATAAGTGAAACATAAACCACTCTTCTGGATGATACTATTATTATTTGTATTGTATTATTATGATAGTTAACTAACCACTAGCTTGCTCCTCATCTGCTGTTCTAAGATGTGGCAGATCCTGCAGGGCATATAGTACACTTATACAATAATATATATGCTTGTATTTACATACACTTAGATTGTAAATAGTACCTTTATTAAAGGACCAGAAGGTTGATCGGATGATGTAGAGAATAGCAGTTTCCCTGCCACTGAAATTGATAGAATTTTCTCTTCATCAAAGAAAAGGTCATTCTTCTGAGGAATGGACTCGGTGATGTCACTAGTGAGCACAGTGGGAATCCGCCACACTACTATGAACGATCCTGGCTTGAGACAAATGAGGATCATCACAAATTCTGAGAGTCTGTATCGACTGCAAAATCTGGTCCGATGTTTATCTAATCCTTCAAGAGTGCATTCCATTGGATCTTCACCAAAACGAACCTGCAAGTCCGTTAAATTCACAGATTGATCGTCAATACCATTCCAGTGATCCATCAGCTCAGCAACAGTTGTTTCTCTTTTGAAGTTGTTCACAGTGTGTACATAATCCACCATTTTTTGGTTTAGTTGTGAGCTACCAAATTTAGAAATCAGATGCTCGAGTAGCTTGTAGTCAAGAAAGGTAGTCAACTGGTTGATTATCAGGTGAAAAAGTTGACCAACTGATCGACATGTGTCACCAAACGTTGCGATCTTCTTTGCTGAATCTTGATACTCCCTTCTCAATTTAATTGGCAAGCATGATAGTTCATCTAACAGGTCATCAGCTGTGATTTTCTCCTCTAGTTCATGTCGGAGTTGTCTGCTTAGTTGAAGTATTCTGTCTTCCAATGATTGAATCCTTTGTTGCACAGAATTATCTACGGTACATGGTTAAATCAGTGTAATGAAATAACATTGTAGTTGTTTTTTTTTAAAACATACTTGTCTCCTAGTCTATATACATGCTCTATGAATTCTCTGTGGTGTATACATGTATATAGCTCTGATTAACACAGCAGCTAAATACTAGAGACAAATAATTAGACATGCATTTGATCAAGAAGGCACAATTAATTGATTATCGCTATATAGCTACGTTTTATTCTGGACGCATCATTACTCATCAGAGTGTAGTAAGTGTCATGTCGTCAGACAAATATGTATTTAGACTCTATAGCTACGAAACTTTTATATCTTATGTTATTAATACGTACCAGAATGATCTTTATGTTGAACATCTTCAATGCCGCTACTCTTGATGATCTCACACAGCTTCTCCACGAGATCCGTCCTCTCTCGATGGTGAAGAGACTCGGCCAACTTGAGGTAAGTGGCTCCCTTACCTTCTCTCTTGTCCCAAGCGTCGAGCAAAGCAACTCTTCTACGCTCTTCTGTACGATTTTCTACTTCAATATCATTAAGTGTCTGTGGAGGGAATCCCAGATACCGCCCCACCATCTTCCAGTCACCGAGGTGTTTGGCGACATCTAGTCTTACTCCTACTGGACATTTCCGCTCCAGATCCTTCCTCTCTAGGCCCTGGCGAGAGATGAGCTCATCCAAAGACGGGAGATTTTCAAGCGCGACTGCCATAGGCTAGCGATCATCGATAGGAGTGTCATGGCAAGGCCCTAGTTGGGCGGAGTCATACGTACTCTGCATCTGATCGATACGCGATACGTACGTACGTGTACGTGTTGACGAATAGGGGGTGTGGTTTGACGACTGTCTTTACTAATCCTCAGTGCGCATGCGTGACGGTTAGCGATAAGCAAGCTCTGGCTCTTGCTTTTGCTTGACCATGCAATGGCATGCATAGTAGGAGAGAGTTGTGGTAAAATGGATAGAATTAGTAATCCAGCTAGAGCACTCACTTTCTATATCTTTCCAGCAGACTCTAGGTTAGTTTACTGTGTCATGCTTCTCACATTCCAAGTCGGAATATTAAACATCATATATACATACTGTAACTTCTTGGTACATATATATATACATAATAGTTACACACTAACCCCATTTACACCGGATTAGAAACTGGATTAAACTGATCTTATTAGGTGTAGCTAAATACACTTAATCCGGATTCTAGTCCACCGTGATCCTGATGTGGATTGAATCCGGATTACATACAATGCTATGCGCCATCCTTATCTTAATCCGGATTAAGCGCTACATGTAAATGCACTGATAATCTGGATTGGTTTAATAGAAGACCAATGTGAAGAATGTGAAGATTGTGATTGACTTCAGTGTGTACATGTAGTACATCCATAAACATAAATTATGTACAAATTAAATTGGTATGTATTTAGTATTTTATAGTACCGTACCCTCGCGAAAAACCGCCCATGGGCGGTACATCTTACATTGGGTTCAGACCGGGGGGTGGGCCGACATTCGCAGTATCACTGTCACACTTAAGCACGGAAAGAGCGCCCAGGTAATGTCAAGTACCATACGTGACCTTAATCGACAAGCGCCGATGTTCTAACATTCCAGGATAGGAGCTTGAAGTGCCATGCATCTTCGTGTTTACTGCCGGGAAACTCGGCCTATAAACCACGTGGACAAGCTCATTAGAACGTTTTTTGTAGACGACAGCAACTAACAGAACTATGACTATATAGTAGCTATCTATCTATGTCTTGTCTATCTCACTTTGTGTACTCTAAAAATACGCAAGAAAATTATGTCTCACCTTGAAACTTCTCTGTAAAACAATCCTTATACGCGCGTGTGTGCATGTGGTTCAGGGTACGTGGGCGCTCATTAGAGTAAACTTTAGACCTTAGCAGGAAATTGAGTCAATATTGGGGGGTGGGCCCACATTCCATAGTGGGCCCTCTTTCGCGAGGGTACGGTATACTGAAAATGCTGCATGAGGGCAATTTACATTATCATTATACTAGTCGTACATTTGTCTGTGAGAGCAGGAGGTTGAAAAGCTGTGAGGAGCCTGGGTATATAGGTATATACGAGGCTTTGCATGGGGTATATATATACAGGTCCTCAATGTCATCCTCGAAAATTAAAACGCAAAAACCTTACAAACTAATTAACTGTGAAAGGTTTATTCCTTGAAAGCGGTAGTCTTGTCTACAGTAATATGTGTATACAATTTCATAGTGTGATTCTCGTTTTCTTTTCTTAACTCACAGACAGCTCTAGTCAAGTTATATTATATTTAATATGTAGGCGGCTATTCATGCAAATTTATGCTAAAGATGCAGTTAAAAGAAACAAAAAAGCTACTGTATATAATATTATGATATTTCTTGATTAAGTGGTGAATCTTCTCTTCTTCTCAACTTTAAGTGGAACTTAGCTTCCGACGTTTCGGCTAGATGCTCTAGCCATTCTCAGAACGTCGTAGAGCATGCAGTAATTGCACCAACTTGAAGTTGAGAAGAAGAGAAGATTCACCTCTTTATCATCTACAGATTCAACTGAGAAATGTCCCTATATGATATTTCTTGTAGCTTAAGCGATAATCAAGAAAGGTATTTATACAATATGCACAAAAAAAGTGTTCTTAAAAACAAAGTCCTATATGTGTATACAGCTGGACTAATCTACTGACTAATAGCTATAGGGTTAAAACTTAAAAAGCAAAATGTGTTCTCTGCACTTTTGTGCTTTAGTTTCGTCCATGTACCATTTGTTGTTCAGTTTAAATCGGCTGGGAGAGATCAATGGTGTGGATGAGACGCCTGAGAACAGAGCTGTTTCCGTCTCCTGGTTCGTAGTCGCTGATCCTCTCTCCTGGGTCATACCTACTCACTCCACTTATCCAGACATTGTTGGCCGGGTTGGCTGGATCAACAAGGCGGGGGCGGCTTGGGAGAAGGGCAGGGTAGTCCCTGCGTTCATAGTACTCCTCCCAGCATACACTGAAATAAGAAGTGTATCAATATCAATAAATTTTGATAACAGAGGTTGAGGACACTTACTCTATTGATCCGGACACAAGGTCTATCAGAGCCTGGGTGATTCTATATATAAGTCAGACAAATAGATAACAGAGTGAATCGTATATATATATATACATTTGTACATGTGGCAGTAACTGAGTTACGTATAGAAAACAGTATTAATGCCTTTAACACCTCCAGTGTGATGTTTTGCATGAGCAAGCAGTTGAGCTAGGCTATAGGTTAGGATACTTATGCATAATGGAAATCTATATAAATTGGCTTGACACTCAATTCATTTTCAACCCCAAACTGTTCACTTACGTCCTGTGTCCTTTTGTTTCGTATGCTGTCAGTACCAAGAGTGACATGAGATAAGAACTTGGCCTTCCCTCTCCTCCTTGCTCTTTAGGCCACATCGTGTTACGCCAAGCCTTAGCTCGACGGATGTACTCCTTCACCTTTTTATATTAGAAGCTAGTACCAGCGAATCATACTAAGCACCATGATTAGCAGTGAAACATGTAATGTAGCCAACACATGCTAATGCAGTCTTAAAGAATAATTTTAATAACCATCAATATTATATCTAGGACCCCTATTAGAAAGCCTTGGTATAACTTCGTGCAGCTGTGGCTACTATACATATTGTGTGACTATTACCTCATTTGGTTTCTGTTTGAAGAACTCAACTTGCCATTTAGATGCACACACTGAGAACCTGTATAATTCGTAATGTCCAAATTAAATACTTTTACATGTCACACATGCGTAAGTGCATGTATGCATGTACTCATAATGCATATTACGTAAACTCAATATGTGATACAAATTTATGCTCACATCGCACGCTTTGGCTTGGGTACACTCTCCAAAAATTCGTAGAGGTCATGATTATCGTCCCAATAGGGGCTCACAAGGAGATCCACATCCACTTGTCTCTTGTACTTAAACTGGACAGCATGTGCCGTCGTCTTTGTATAGTTGTAGCTACGTCCCAGTGAATCGCTGAGAAAAGCATGCAGCTGCCGAAGCCACGGTTGGAATCCACTTGGTTTCTTGTGTACCGAGTGTCCATCTATGTCTGGGTATACAAGAAAGGTTTAGGAACTACATTTGAGAAGTAGTATAACGAAAGAGAGAGAGGGAGAGAAAAGGGGTGGGGGAGGGAGGGGGAGAGGGGGGGAGAGAGAGAGAGAGAGAGAGAGAGAGAGAGAGTAGGAAGAAGAGGAGGAATAGTGGAAAACAAGTGAGATGACAGATAGGTATGCTTACCACGTGAGTAAATAACAAGATCAATATCAAAGTGGCCAGGAACAGTGGTGCCATGACCCATGGATCCTCCCTTGACGATCTCACTGATGTTAAAGCCACGGAAGTTTTGCTGTTAATCATTATATAATCAGTAGTTGCTACATAATTATAGCTAGCTTTAGCACATTATACCTCAATGATTGTCACAAGTTCATGGATAGCTCTCCTGGCATCTTCAGCTGAGACTGGCACTATATTACAGTCAGAAATATGTCACAATTCAAACATTTAGTTTATCTATGTGAGGTACATTCTAACAACCTTGGTAGGCCATGTTCTATATAATTCGATGACTCTCCTTTAGAAACTTGAACTTCCAACTAAAACTTGTATTTGTTGTGGCTAAGATCTCAGGCTCAGTGATCCTAATTTATATTAACTTCCTCTCCTGGAAGGGAATACCCAGGGAAATTCCCACTCAGGTATAATGTAAGCATCCTGAGTCATCGTGAATAGGCAGGTGCATGTGATTTTACGAAGTCATAGCTGTCTCAATTAAAATATTGTTTCTGTGTATTATGGTACAAGGTGTAGCTATTTAAAGGAAAATGCATGGTGTTGTAACGCTATACTCATGGTACCATGAACTACTATATATAGCGAAAGTCCAAGAAGGCATGACTTTGCTGCATAATTTCATAGCTTCTGTGTATTCGCTTTACTAGTGAAACAATGAATGTAATTATATAAGTGGAGAGAGTTCCAAGTGGTTGTACCCTACCTCAGAATGTGCAGTAATGGTTGTAAAGAGCAATGATTGTGCACTCATGCACCTTTCTATCTCCCAACAGAAAGGTGGTACTACGGCTAGCTGCTCACAACTGCTGCATGTATTGTGTCATAAACCTTTTCAGGAAGTATTGTTTACTACAGAGAGCCAGCCCGACTTGCGCATACTTCCTGGTATACAGAATATAATTATTTACCTATATCCACCCACTAGTATTTGTTCTCGGTAGTGACCACAGAGTACAGGGTGGTTACTCTTACTGCTTACTAGTGAACGTCATTGAAGTGTGACTAGGGTGTAGTTGCTGTTCAATGAATAGAGCAGTTACTGTAGTGGTATACAAACATAATGAATTTATTTAGCTGCCACTGCTGGGTAAATGTGTGGAATTTACTGTTCAACTACATGAAGTGCAAGGTCATGGTACATCCTAGAGTACTTGTTTACTCTAGTAAGAGTGCACCATGTTTCTTCTATTTCTAGCTATAGTGTGTGTAAAGAAAAAAGGGAAACAACCTGATTACGTTATGCTTGCTAGTGTAGACTGTGACTCAGCTGTTGTATATACACACTGTAAGCGGAAATGACAGTGTATGGGTGCCTCATAATAAGTTTATGTATACTACATGATCATTACATTGTGGAGTCTATACTAATCAAGTGAGGCTATTAAGTAGGGATAGTATTCATTCAAACTTGTACTAGTTATTGTCCTTGCCACATTTGTCAATATCTGTATGATCAGTAAATTAATGCTTATGTTAATACAACAAAATCTCATAAGCATATATACATGCAATACACAATGTCATAATAAAAAACATATGCAATAATTCAGCCAAATCAATAACAAAGCTAAAACAGCTATCATGACTATATAGGTTCATCGATCATGTCTACATAGATTCTAAAGACTTATTGTTAAAACAGCCTGTTTTGACGGAACTAGCTATAGCTATAGTTCTGTACTACATAATATATAATTGATTGTGTTAGAAGTATCCCTTAGCCATGCCATCCGGCTGGGAGAGATCAATTGAGTGGATATTCATTCTGAGTGGCATAGCATTTCCGTCCCCTGGCTCGTAGTCGTAAATCCTCTCGTGTGGCTTAAAGAAAGAAAATCCTGATATCCAGACGTTGTTTAGTGGATTAGCTGGGTCAATAACTCGAGGACAACTCGGGAGCAGTATGGTATTCGGGAGCACTTGCAAACAGTCATTTACTTTATAGTTTTCTTCCCAGTAGATACTGCATACATAAACATGCACAATTAATAATAATTGAACTGCATAGTCATTATTTTATTTCCATCATACTCTGGCGATCCTTGAACAATGGTCTTCAGTCTTTCAGTGATGCTGTTGGAATTTATATCTTTATTACGATTTGTGGCAAAGCATCACGTTGAAACATCCAGGCTCTTACCTACTAGATCCACATGTCTCATATGCCCTCAATACCAGGAGTGACATGAGATATGAACTAGGCTTGCCTTCTCCACCTCTCTCGATCGACCATATCTTGTTCCTCCAAGCCTTTGCCCGACGAATATATTCTTTGACCTGTATAATAATATGTACAACCAAACCACATATACACATCTATTTTTATAGGTGTTATATATGTGCTATAAATGCTTTTATAGATGCCATTGTGTAGCTATTTACCTCTGGTGAACGACGTTTAAAGAATTGCACTTGCCATTTTGATGCAAAAACAGTAAAACTGCATTAAATAAAGACATCTGAGAGCATGTGTCAATGTTAGTACGTGTTCACTTACTCTCTTGGATTCTCTGTTGAGTTCAAGAAGCGGTAGAGTTCTTGCTCATCCCTCCAGTTTGGGCTCACCAGAAGATCGACAGCCACTTTTCCTTTGTAGGTAAACTGGACTGATCGCCCTTTGGTTAACAGGTTTTTCTCCGTTTTCGTTTGGACGTAGTTGGCACCAAGTTGTCTGCTCAGGAACTGGTGTAGTTGCTGCAGGTAGTAGCAGAATCCTGACTCCTTGATTAATAAGTCAGTGTCCACTCCTTTAACAATAAGAGAGAAGATTAGCACAAAGGTGGAATCATGCATAAGAGACTAACACTTCTGTCTCTCTCTCTCTCTCTCTCTCTCTCTCTCTCTCTCTCTCTCTCTCTCTCTCTCTCTCTCTCTCTCTCTCTCTCTCTCTCTCTCTCTCTCTCTCTCTCTCTCTCTCTCTCTCTCTCTAGCTATTTGTCTTTATATACTCCCTCTTTTTGATGAAAACAGCTTATCCATTGTGCTTAGGGTCAGTTTTGGGAGTAGAGGCACTATAGCTACTTACCATCAGAGTAGATCACCAGATCAACATCAAAGTCACCAAACACTACAGTCCCATGTCCCAGTGATCCCGCCTTGATGATCTCATTGATCTTAGATCCATCTTCAAAACGAAAGGAGGACTAAACGCATAATTGGTTGTTTAGTTGGAGTGTGTGTGACAGAGTGGGGTGGGAGTGTGTGTGGCAGAGTGGGGTGGATGTGTTATACTAAACATAAACAATAGTGACAATTTGTTTTGTATTACTTCAAGAAGAGTCACGATTTCATCCACAGCCTGCTTTGCTTGATCATGGGTGATGTCACCTGCTGAAGTATTATGGTCATTCCCATGCACATATTCTCTGCAGACATTGCCATATCTTTCTGAAAAGACCAGTAACTCACCCTTACTTGATGCCCTTTGACCCCCTACAGTAGCCATACTTTCCCTCTTCCTTCTCTTTGCTTCCCAGTTGCTATTACCGGTATGCCAGTGCTATGTAACTGCCTGTGCTTTTATATGTGCTGTACTAGCCTGATATGCTTGTGTGAGTTAAGCAGTTCCTATTTAGCTAATGCAACTTGTTCTCTGAAAAAAGTATAGTTCTCGTAAATAAGTGTATTCGTAATTTTCTTGTGAAAGTCGTCAGTACTGCAATATTACATAGTTAAATTCCCAGAATGCTAGCTATATATTTATTTTCGTTAAATTAGATCTCGTGAATAAAGACAGTATAGTATGAATATAATTATACTTTATCCCATAGCTGTTAGTATTCATGCATGATTGTTGTCATGGTGCTGGTTATCATATACAGATAGCCTGGCCTCATCCATTCACCTCTCCCAGTTCTTCAATGTTACGTGCAGAAAAACTAAGAGAGGCCTATATAGCACAAGGCTAAGATACAGATATATACAGCTGGGACATCTAGTGGAAATGTTGAATCACTAATAGTATGCAAAAGTAGTGCTTAATGTTGTACATAATGTTGTGTATGAGTGCTAATAGCTTTAATGTCAACTCTAAGCGATATAATATTCTAAGTTCATGCAAATCTATACCCAGTGGTTCACTGGTTTACTTAAGTCCAGGCTGTCAATGAGTCTTGTGAACATAGTCCAGTCACCTTCTCCTACCACATACTCTCCACAGCGCTGATAGGGGACGTAGCTGCTCACTCCGCTGACGTAGAGGTTGTTGGCGGGATTAGCCGGATCCAGAATCCGTGGTGGACGTGGCATGACAAGGGTGGGATACTGGTTAAGAGAGTAGCAACGTTCCCAGTACATACTGGATGGATGGAGTGTGGCATAATGTATGTACTAGATCAATGTGTATATACGTACATGGAGAATTACTTGTGAATTGTATCTATATGTGTGGGTGTGTTGGAATAGAAATTCAGACTTTTGGATTGTATGTGTATACGTAATTGGTGTGTTGGAATAGAATTATTTAGACTTTTGGATTTTATGTGTACGTATGGTTGGGTTGGAATAAACTTTTTTGTGCATAGCTACGGAAAGTTAGTTACATAATATATCATGTTGTCATACAGAATCAGCGGTGAGCGAGCTAGATAAGTAGTAATTGTATTCATGAGTTAATATTTAATTATGGTACCACTTACTCGAGTTTTCTGTTGTTTTGCACCATGCTTTTAATGGCCTCGCTTGCACTGTGAGAATAAAGAGGGTTGTCTATTTAGAAATGACGACGTATACTATAGTTTCATGTATAGCTACACCTAGTGCATGCATAAGAAAGATTCACAATCAAAACAGCACCCTGTTCGAACATCCTATTTTCATGGTAGATTTTTTATACATTTACACATCACTACCCAACTTGTCTACTGAGACCTAATAATATGCTAGACAGAATTAAAGAGGTATCTTCATTTATGCATGGCTCCAAATTAATATAAAACTTTTGTGGAAAGCTTTAATATACCGTATAGCGGGAAACCTTCGAGGGAGAAAACTTTCGTGAATTTTGCTGTTTTGTGCCTATCAGCGAAACTTACTCCACAATTGTTTGAAGGCTCGGTGGACAGTAGGCGGTACAAGCAAGCAATCCAGTTTTCTCCCTCGAAAGATTCCCGCTATACAGTATGTATTTACACTTACTGGTAAGCCAAAGACTCTGGACTGAGCATGGAAAATACTCCCACTCTCTTTTGAGCTGTTTCGTACGCCTTGATGACAAGTAGTGAGAGGAGGTAGGATGAGGGTCTACCTACCCCTCCCGTACACCGTGGCCATTTTTGTTCCCTCCAAGCTTTGGCTCGCCGTATGAACTCCCAACGAAAGTCATTCCTCTGTATAGAAACATTAAAAGCGCCGAGAATGCAAATCATTGGATTTTGTAACTCTAATTTCACTATGCAGTTGAGCCATGTGACAAACGGTAAGTAAGTGACGAACGATATTTGGGTGCTGGATGGATGCATGTGCATACATATCCAGTGATTTATTTAGAGAGTGGAGAGTGCAGGGATTTCCTGACTCTAAACTAGATAATTAAATTTTTCCTCCCATGCATTAATTAAACTTAATAAGTGAAGGCATTTTGACTTGACATACTCAACACAGTGCTTTGTATTTTCCAAACCTGACTAACCTGATTGGCAGGTTGTTGCTTGAAGAACTGCGCTTGCCACTTTGCTGCACAGTGGATGAATCTGTTCGAGTGTACAAGCATGTGATTAATGTGATTAGGTACTAATTACTTTTAAAGTGTACGCCAATTTGTCCAGCATGCGGTTTTTGTTAATTAGCTAGTGCTGTAAGAAGCATCATGAAGTGACCTACACATTGTTCTCTTAGTATAATCAAATTGTTTCAAAGCTTACTACTATGTACATTGCATGCTCTGCGTCTATATATAAACATTGCTATGCATCAATGAACAAAGCTATACCTATTGGCTAAAGTGTGTACATGTACTAGTCAGACAAATGACATAAGTAAAATTAATGACATGAAATGTTATACGTGCATGTACTTTGATACTCCCTTTAAGCAAAACTATTGATTTACTTTATTTATATGTAGGTATATGTCTATGTTAATTGCAACCAAATAGCCCATACTATTAAAATATTATTATGGCAAAACTATTGTATGATTGCATATTTTGATATCTGTGTCGCTCCCTATAGTACAGTTTAGCTGCAATCATCACAGTATCAAATTGATAATATATTATGCTTCACCCCATATAGCTGTTCCAGACTATCATGTAAATTAGATGCAGCAGCGTCTCAAGAGACTAGAGTCTTACTTATCTCTTTGCTGTGGTTTTATTGTCTCAAGAAACGTGTAGAGTTCTCCTGGTCGACTCCAGATTGGGCTAATAAGTAGCTCCACTTCTACTCCTTCCAGTGTGAACTGTAGCGCTCTCTCGTTAATGACATTGAACTGGTAAAACCCGGATATGTCCTTGTCCGCCTTGAATAACTCGTTTATCTTGCTCAGCCAAGGTTCATAGCCCTTCCTTGTCACTTCCTTTAGATCAATGTCTACCGTTAGAATGAAAGAGCATACGAGGATTGAATATTTTCCTTCTTGATCATGCAAGTCTCTCCCCTACACCTATAGACATCCCCACTCACTTTATATTACAAGTCATTTGTCCATGAGAAACAGGAAGCTGGAGCTGTACCTTTGTAAACAGTTAGCTTTTTTCTAGACAGCCTAACTCTTGAGAGCCACTGCCCATTAATTTACTTATCTCCAGCCCAGTGGACAACTGACTGACAAAGCACTGCGCATTACCTGGTGAGTACACAACAAGGCTTGAGTCAAATCTTCCCGGCAGTGCTGTGCTGGTTGCTAGCGATCCAATATGCACTATCTCCCCGACCTTTAGACCACAACTGGATGGAAACTTCACCTAAATAGTGTGTGTGTGTGTGTGTGTGTGTGTGTGTGTGTATGTATGCATTGCCGTGCAATAACTATCTTTAAGATCCACGAACAAACTGCATCTATAGCTATATATTAGGGATGTCATAAACATGCATATACTTCATAGTAATGCATCTGGATGACAGTAGGAGGTTATGAATGCAGTGCAACGCTCAGTAGGCCCCTGATGGCATCGATGAATAAAAGCTATATAAGTACATGTAGGTGAAATAGTTTTGATTCGGTACGACGTGTTGTTCTTAACCTTCGTACGCATCGTGTTTAATGTAGTCTACTGCTATATGTATATAGCCTCGTTCCCAGGCTCCCCTAATCTTTTCAACGTACGCACAAGAAAGAGAGGGAGCCTGGGACGCGAAATCACGCGACTGACGTCACTCCATAGAACCATATAGAACCGTGAAAAATTATGCTCTATACGGTTCTATGGAGTGACGTCAGTCGCGTGATTTCGCGTCCCAGGCTCCCCCTCTTTCTCGCGCGTACGTTGAAAAGATTAGGGGAGCCTGGTAACGAGGCTAACATGTATATAGCACAATGCACGTTCCACCCATATAGCTACACAGGTAGCTAATTCTAATGCATTCTGCTGTCCTGTGTGTACTTTATGCACATGTAGAGTCAGTGACATGTATAATCACGCAGCTATATACTTACCTTGATGTGTTCCATTAGTTCATGGACTACTGCCATAGCATCCTCCTGCGTAGTGACAACACTCGGTGAGGAAGATAAAGCAATAGCCATCTTTGACCGCCTAGAACGTCAAAACTAAAGACTGGCAGAATGTCCAAATCCAGTAGTTGGTGAGATATAGAGCATAAAATATCACGTTTACATGTAGCTATATAGTAGTACCTCTAACTGTATCTTATGAAGTATTTGAGCGTGTACAATGGCTATACTGTATCTAATTGACGCAGAAGTGCTATTCTATGTTACCTATATGATTAGGTTGAGAAACAGCTTTTCAATTTGTTCTAGACACTTGATATGACATAGTACAACAGTATGCTTGATAACGTGACCGAGATAACATGTCGCAATCCTATAGCTATATAAATTGTTTCAACAGGATCGATGGAAATTCAACGATATTATATCCTCCTTGTATCTATACTATGTATACTATACTACATGTAAATATCACTTAACCAGCTAGTTAGCGACTATGATGACTCAATATCCTCAGCTTTCACTCAAACTAGCTATATTTAGCACTCTATAGGTGATCATTTCAAGAGTAGCCAAAACTCACGATAAAATTGACCAGCTATATACTGTCTGTTTGTGTTGTTTGTAGTTATATTATGCTACATGCTATGCTGTAGGGAGACTGTACAAGTACACAAGAGTGCACGTATCACATGCATTCCTTTCCTGTCTGTGTCTCTATTACACTATACTCAGTATATATTATTACGTATACAAAATAATACTACACTACTATAATATTATTAAATGGCTCAGTGTAATAGTGCTATAGATATAGCTAATATGCACTTCATTAGAGCACAACACACCCAAGTACTCCTGAGCAAGTACATGCAGTCAATGTACTAGCTTCTGTAGCTGAGTGTATGTCCCTTTGCTCTCTATAGCAGACTAGTGTTATGGGCGTCCACCTCTGACTCATTTGTCCTCTTAATGCACAACTCTAAACATTGGCCAGCGAACTGTCAATAATAATGAATTAAAAGGTAGCTGATGTGTGGTTGTTTCAGTATTGGGAATAGCTGTACATTTCATGCTTGTGTATATATAGCTAGTGCATACATGGATTCTCTCTTAAGGGACACACCCAAAATGAAAACATTTCTTCAATTCATCACGCTGCCTTGTTTAGTCCAAAATATATAGACAAAGATGATTATGTATATTTAGCTCTTCTTGTCTGACTCTTTAATCGTCACATGACGCTTAAGGCTGCATGTCTTATGTGTAGAAAGTATCCACTGTAACTATGCATGCATGTAATAGACTTTCATATACATGTAACAATTTGTTTATGTGTAAAAACATTTATACCTAGCTACATTCAGTCATGCACTGAGACGTTGTTTTGCTGATGTAGCTATAGTTAAAAATAATGAATTCTTGTTACAGTAGTGGTATATAGTGTACACTTTTGGGTAAATATTGCAATGTGCCAAGATTGTTTAGTGGGAGTTCGCTACAGAATCAATGTACAAGTATGACTACCTTGTAAACATGCATGCATGTGTGTGTGTGTGTGTGTGTGTGTGTGTGTGTGTGTGTGTGTGTGTGTGTGTGTGTGTGTGTGTGTGTGTGTGTGTGTGGTTGTGCGTGTGTGTGTGTGTGTGTATGCATGATTGGTGTATTAGTGTAGTGTTGGCAACAGTAGCTTGCAACACATTTTCAGTCTAGTCAAATATTCATCAAAAAATGATTTGGTTCAAAGCGTTGCCGTCTGCCAAGAACCTTCAAAGCAATTACCCCCACCATGCCAGCCTTGAAACACAATGAAACTTCTGTTAGTGAGGTTGGACACCGATTGAATAGCTCAAAGCCTTGAAGTTAACGAGGTGTTCTTAAGTTTCAGAGGTGCATGCAGTAGTTATGTAGACATATTACTCTAGCAGGTGAGATCTTGGATAGACTGTGTATTGATTAGGTCACCATGACGTCATTCCATAAATAGTATAGTTTTGTAGACATCTTTATGTAGGTGTGAGCATAACATAAATAAGAGACTTCCATGCATACAGTATAGTGCGAGAGCGTAGCATTATATTATTATAGTATGTAGCAGCAATTTCATTAAGCCGGTTTACACGTAGGAAACCAGTTTAAACTATAACCCAGATTAGTGCCATGTTCACACGTATCCCTTAACCAAGATTAAGATATAGTCATAGCCTATATAACTATGTACATATTCCAGTTTCAAACCACATCAGGATGTGGGTTAGAACCCGGATTAACTAATCCAGTTTACAAGTGGGTTAGCATGTTTACATGTATCCGGATATGTTTAATCCAGATTCATATTGGGTAAAGCGCTACATTAGGTTGGAGCAGCCCCCGTATACGTTGCTGCATGAGAATATATATGCAGCGTTCTGATTAAGATCTTATTAAGAGGTGTTGCTCTATTCTTTCCATGCGTATTCACGCCGTAAATAGCCAGATATAGTAGGGGGAAAAAGATATTACATGTATATACATGTATACGAAAGACTAATTTAATCACAAGTGTCCAGTATTTCCTGTTAACAAATTAAACCTTTGTCAATCTATCTATAGATATTTAATTACTCTATACTCTCTCCACCTCCGTGCACCCATGCAGGAGTCCCTGGAGTGAAGCCAGAGAGATTTGCAGAGGGGATGGAACCAAAACACTGTGCCCTTTCACTGGTCGGAGAGCCCATCATGTACCCTGAGATCAACACCCTGGCCCGCCTGCTCCACCAAAAGGGAATCTCTACCTTCCTCGTCACGAATGCCCAGTTCCCAGAAGCTATTAAGTTGGTGCTCTATATAATATACTCTATTATCATTATAATAATCTTACATTTGCCTGTGACGTCTGTCCGTAGAGCAGAAGGTCACGGGACGCCATGCATTCGACCCGAGCTAAAAAGTTTTCTTTCTTTTTATCGCTGGACTTGGATGTTACACGAGGCAACCCACTGACACAGCTAGCGATGGCACTAGCCGCAAACTAAAGTAAGCTGCTTGAAAACGGCAGCAGACAGAATTAGATCGAAAAGTAGGCTTACATATCGCGGCCTGGTGACGACAGACCACCGAGATTTGAGAGTTACTGTCGACGGTCTATGGGTGATTTTCAGAAGGAGGCGATTCTATTCTAGTTCATTTGGGAGTCCTTGCGAGCAAAGCTGCAAGACAACTAACGAGTTTCTCTAGTTAGCTAATTGACAAAGATCAGCCAGGATGTGCACGTGTGCGCATACACAGCCAGCCACGCTATGCACGCCGCAACTTGGCCTAAAATTTATTAACCTACAATCATCCAAGGTATATAGAGCTGAGGAGTACAATTGATGCATGAGCTGATGTTTCAAGCAGGTGTAAAAGGAATGAGTGAGCGAAGCGAGCTCATTCCTTGTGATATATAATAATATTATGTGTGTGTGTGTGAGAGAGAGTGAGAGAGAGAGGGAGGGGGAGGGGGAGGGGGGGGAGGGAGAGAGAGAGAGAGAGAGAGAGAGGTTGGCACTTTATACTGCAATTGTCATGGTTCATTAGTGTATTGATATGTTTGTCTATCTGCATGCTCTAATTTTTAGCATGACCTATCATAGTATAGTTGTAAGCTAATTAGTTATAAATTAGGTAATTTTTCACCTAAGACTAGGTGGAAAATTGCCTATAATTAAATTTTATAATGTAATATTGTACACAATAATATATAATATATGGTCTGTTTGTGGTAATTGGACATTTCCATTCCAGGAATCTGGTTCCAGTGACACAGCTCTATGTCAGCGTGGATGCCAGCACTAAGGAAAGCCTGAAGAAGATTGATCGTCCTCTCTTTAGGGACTTCTGGCCGCGATTTATCAACAGCTTGGAGGCACTGTCTGATAAAGTGAGTGAACTAAAATACTAAGTTATCAATAAGCTAGCTTCCCAGCACTGATGTTCTGTAACACTTTAAATATTATAATTGTGGATTTCTGCCCAAAATGCCACATCATATATAGCTAGTTGTAAGAGAAATGATTCAATTAAGTCAATTATTGAGTTGTTTTTCGTTTACCATGATTATATAGGGTCAAAGGACAGTCTATCGATTGACGCTGGTAAAGGAGTGGAACACTGAGGAGATTGAAAATTATGCCAGTCTGGTTTCCAGGGGCAACCCAGACTTCATTGAAGTCAAAGTACGTCATAGTATAACACTTACACACCTTAAGTAATTAATGTAGTAATTTTAATCCTCAAATACTTCGGAACTATAATATTCAGCTATTTTATTTCCCACTTTAGGGAGTGACCTATTGCGGGGACTCTAAGGCATCTAACATCACCATGGCGAATATTCCTTGGCATGAAGAGGTAACCCAGTGTGTGATCTCTCTCTCTCTCTCTCTCTCTCTCTCTCTCTCTCTCTCTCTCTCTCTCTCTCTCTCTCTCTCTCTCTCTCTCTCTCTCTCTCTCTCTTCCTCCTTCCCTTCCCTCCGACCTTCCTCACTCTTCCCCCGATTTCTGCCCACCCTTCTTCTACTTACAGGTATTGAACTTCGTCCAAAACTTTGCTGCCCTCCTTCCTAATTATGAGGTTGCTTGTGAACACGAACACTCCAACTGTGTGCTTATAGCTCACAAGAAGGTACATAAAACAACAATATGTATGATTTAGTTTAAATGGGTATATTTGCTATACTACTCAGTTCAAGATTGGTGGAAGTTGGCACACGTGGATTGACTACTCCAAGTTTCATGAGCTTGTAAGTCTCCAAATCAATTCAATCACCTTCTTCGTCATCCTCTACATCTCTCTCTCTCTCTCTCTCTCTCTCTCTCTCTCTCTCTTCGTCATCCTCTACATCTCTCTCTCTCTCTCTTGCTTTCTTTTCATAAATCTCTTCATCACTGCTCCCCTCTCCCTCCATCTCTCTCACTCCCTCTCTCCTCAAACACTTCACAGATGCAGAAGTTTGACTCCTCCGGCGGAAAAGAAACCTTCGCATCAATAGATTATGTAGCGCCTACTCCAGAGTGGGCGGTGCTTGGCCACGCCCAGAGGGGATTTGATCCACAGGAGACTCGCTGGCATCGCAAGAGTAAAAAAGACATTGGAGGATGTTAGTGATACTGACTGAGACTAAGTTATCTGATATTAACATTGCACTAATCATTAATTTTATGCATGAATCACAATTTTGTATATAGCATGACAGTGAAAATTTTGTTATCAGTTGAGGATTATATATATGCTTTAATTTTAATAATTACAGCTGAACAAAATTAACCAATGCACGATTGTCTTTGTAAAATCAGTACAATGTATTGATGATTGTATATTACATAATATTCAATTATTAAAATCAAGATGATCTGTAAAATGTATTGTTGCATTAATTTGCAACATTACTTATAATTACTACACATATCTGATCTTGAGTGGAGATAATATTATAATATTTTAATAATATAATAAATAATTATAATTGCTTGAGAGAACAATTTTACACTGTCATGATATGTATATATTGTTGTACATTGAATTGATTACTATAATATAATGATAGTTTACTATTTATAATTTTATTGTTGAAATAAATTAGAAGTGTGTCTAATATTATATATGAATATTATAATCATAGCAAATGATTACATGACCTGCACCAAGAGTACTCTTGCCTGCACCTATATACAGTATTATAATATAATTAATATTCTATATACTGATGCAACTTAACATTCTATGATGGTCTAAAG
Organism: Spirochaetia bacterium; assembly: GCA_965261245.1. Lineage (GTDB taxonomy): Bacteria > Spirochaetota > Spirochaetia. The sequence goes on from OZ253446.1 coordinate 114,668, forward strand.
TAATGTTGCATTGTTCTCTGTCCTGACTCCTTCTGGCTTAGGCTCTCAACTGAAGATACAGCTGATGATTCTGTTCTTACCACTTTGGATTTCTTTCTGCTACCCGAACTCTCTCTTTCCATCGTTCTCTTTCTCTTTGCTTTCGGTTTGTTCTCGTCTGATAAGTCGAGCTTCCTTTTCGTAGAGCTAGAGGAGCTATAACCAGGGACACACCTCTCAGGTGTGACAGCAACATCTTGTGGTGACGACCCCTTACCATCTGGATGCACACCATTCACAGCAACATTGCTTATTTCTGTTGACCGTACAACTGTAACTTTTGCAGGTGGCTCTAAATCTTCTGCATAGGACGTATGTGCCACACTAGTACTATCAGTCTGCACCGTGTGAATAATATCTTTTTCCGAGTAATTACTTGTCATCTCCATACGATCTTGCCCGTTGTTTGAGGATTTTTGTGACTCCAAGGGTGGTGGAGGATGAATCTTGGGCAAGGCTGTGTTTCTTTCTGTTTGAGGAGTCTCTGTATCGATAGACATGCTATTGTCGGCACAAGTCCCTTCCATTAGCTTGCTGGAACCTTCAGACCTAATCTTTGTTGAGCTGGAGGAGGTCTCACTTTTTCTGTGACCTAGTTTATCGTTGCCAAGCGGGCATACATGTACAACAGATTGACTGACTTTAGAAGACATCGCTCCACTTGTTACTGTAGGTCCGGTTTTTCCAGTTGATCCAGTTTGTCCAGTTGTCAACGGAGAGGACCCTATAGTTGATTGGAGCTGCAATGGTTGTAGCGCCGACCTAGATTGTGTGGTTCGGGTTGAGAGATCTTCAAGGTGTTTCCTCAAATTCTCCATACCTCTCAAGTACTCTGTGAAACATTAAATTTATTTGGTACACAATCCATGGGTCATCAAAAATGTGACATTTGATATATACTTTTAAACTAATCCTCTACCTTTTCCTGAGTAAGACTGACATGTACCGGTGACCTCTCCCGGTGACCTTTCACCCCGCATCACCCTCCAAATCTTTAGGTCATTGTCGTCGGAACATGTGACTATCTTTGATGGATCAGTCGGACACCATGACACAGCCGTCACTTCGCTAGTGTGACCGGACAACAGCAAAGGAGGGACATCTGGGTGATCGATCTAATGAATGAAAGGAGGTGAAGAAGGAAGGAGAGGATAGGAAATTGAAGGATTACAGTCAAGAGGGATAGAAGGATGAGAGAGAGAGAGAGAGAGAGAGAGAGAGAGAGAGAGAGAGAGAGAGAGAGAGAGAGAGAGAGAGAGAGAGAGAGAGAGAGAGAGAGAGAGAGGCGGGATGAAGGGGGAATAGAGGTATGTGGCAAATAGGAATAGGAAGGAAGGGGGGGTTGAGCAATTGAAGGGAAACATAGGGAAAAGGGATCTATCAAGGAAGTGCTTGGTTTGTCGAACCTGCCATAGGAATGCATTCCCACAACTAGAGCCAGAGAGAAGGTAGCGGCCATCAGGACTGACACAAGACTTGACATAGAAGGAGGAGTTTCGATGACCACTGAATACCCGAACTATGAAAGAGAGAGAGAGAGAGAGAGAATGTAAAGCACATAATTAACAAAACGAAACGGCACGAGATCGAAACGGCCGGCGCACGCCGTTGAAACGGCACGGCACGGCACGAAAACTTCAACTTTTTATTGATTGGTACTGTATGCCAAATCTAAACCACAAATTAGGATAAACATATGTACATGTACATGAATGAGAGAGAGGGAACAGGAGAGAGAAAGAGAGAGAGAGAGAGAGAGAGAGAGAGAGAGAGAGAGAGAGAGAGAGGGAGAGAGAATGTAAAGCTCATAATTGACATACATGTGTAATTATGCCAAATCTAAACCACAAATTAGGATAAACACATGTACATGTACATGTACATGTAACATAAATGCACAGATGTTAGACAAACCCTTGGTTCTGCACATGCAGCACACATGTACCTGGCATTTTGTTGAGTCCAGTAGAGTTGTACATGTAGCACATGTCATCCGTGCAGCTGGCAAAGAGGTTACTCTGGTAGGGACCAGACACTAGGGACGTAAAGCCTGAGGAAACAAGAGAATAGCAGTAAATACAATATAGCGGGAATCTTTCGAGGGAGAAAACTTTTGCAAATTTGTGATAAACGGAATAAAGCTTTGTGAATTGCTTTCTCGTACTGCTTACTGTTTACTGGAGGAAACTTTTGCTGATATATAGGCACAAAACAGCAAAATTCACAAAGTTTTCTCCCTCAAAATATTTCCGCTATACGGTATAATAACATGTCTGTGAAAAGTGACAAGAACAGGTTGTCCATTAGATGACTTACTGTACTGTCTCCCTGCCTCGGTCAAAGGTTCAAAGGTGAAAAAAGAAGGGGGAGGTTCCAGTCGACTGTTGGTGTATGTACGACGCAAGTCCCACAACTTTATGAGGCTGTAGAGAGTAAGTTGTCACACCATATCAGTGAGAGAGAGAGAGAGAGAGAGAGAGAGAGAGAGAGAGAGAGAGAGAGAGAGAGAGAGAGAGAGAGAGAGAGAGAGAGAGAGAGGGAGAGAGAGAGAGAGAGAGACAGAGAGAGAGTACACTTACATACCCATCAGCAGTGCCACAAGAGGCTATGGTACGGTTGCCATGGAAGAGGACAGAGGTCACACTATGCTTGCTATCTCCATTCTTTTTATTCGGCAAGCCTTTCTGTCTCTTCTTGACAACCTCCGGCTTCTTGTGGGCGCCGGAGATCGAGTTGACTGGACGATGTGTTGAACCTCGTTTAGCGCAGCGTGTGTCCCACACAAGTATTTTACCGTCCCTGCTTCCAGATACAAACATACCTACAAATGTACATGGACATGTATATGTACATCACCGTAACATGACTTAGAATCACATAAAAATAATAAACCAAATCTATATCACTTGTATGTAAATCAAAGAAAAAATCCAGGACAACATATAATTGCATGTCATCATGGGGGTGCTACAATGTACATGTATGTTAAGAGAGCCTTGGAGTAATATTTTAATGTTTACGACAATGTACATGTAAACATGTACAAAGAGAAGAAAAACTCGTAATCACTGACTTGGTTCGTCCATCTTGACGTCGATGCTTTTCACGCTGCCACTGTGCGCTTTGAACTCATTTAACATGACTCCACCCACTACATCCCATAGTCGAACAGTGCCATCTCCTGATCCACTTAACTGTATGTGACGGAATAAAACGATATTCAATTAATACATTGTACTCTTGATGGAACAGTGCTTGAAGTAGAAGAGTCGATATAAATTACATGAATCATATTAAATTTTTGGGGAAGTGTGTGTAGAAAGGAGAGGGGGAGGGGTGAGAGGAATTGTAATGTCTCCACCCATATCCTGTCGCTATATACCCCTAATCTATCTAGCACTTGGGATAACAGACGCATAACTGACTCACCAACTTTGTACCGCCAGGGACCCAAGCAACGTCAAAAACAGCATTTCGGTGAGCTTCTATTTCTGAGTGAAAATGAGAGAATATTATTGACAAATAAAGGTGAGTATTAGCTCAATAAGTACTACTTGTATACAAACCTTTGATGAGAGACTGGGAGGCTGGTCTTCGTGTGTCCATTAGACGTACCGAACCCTCCTCATCACCTGTTGCTAGGAGATTACCATGGAGACCGTCAGGAGTGAACTTACAAGCAAATATAGGTACAGGTGCCTATAGGAGAGTAAGGGAGGGGGGGGAGAGAGAGAGAGAGAGAGAGAGAGAGAGAGAGAGAGAGAGAGAGAGAGAGAGAGAAAGAGAAGGAGAGAGAGGGGAGAGAGAGAGTGTGTGTGAATGAGAGAGAAGGAGAGAGAGGGAGGGGGAGGGAGGGGGTTGTCTGTGAGCATGATCAGAAAGAGAAATCCATTTACTACAATATATGTTACCTGAGTCATTCCTCCATAGATTACTACCTCATCATTGTAGTGACACTGCAGACACTCTAATACCGGCCACAGTGAACCTGTCAAGAACGTACGGTCATGATCATAATTTACAAGTGTCCGTGTGTGTGTGTGCTATTCCCATACTAGTCTCGCAAGCCACACCCTTCATGTGGCTTGCGAGACTATTCCCATACCAGTCTCTGGAAGCAAGGGCTAGTGACAGCTTTACAGCAATTATATCAACATTCTGGTCTGACACTGAACACTTATCTCTCTCTCTCTCTCTCTCTCTCTCTCTGTACATATATGTATCTCTGTCACTCTCACTCGCTCTCTCTTCTTCTTCTTCTCTCTCTCTGAGTGACATCCACTCTTCACTCGAGTACATTCTAAGCTCGGAGATAGCCATGGCCGACGAATTAGTAGCCATGGCCTAGCTCATCTCTCTCTGATTACAAGAAGTTGAGTCTTACCTGTGAAACGTGAGCATGGTGAAAGTTGTCGAGAAGATAGCTGGCGAAAGAGAGACATTCTGTTCTCTGTGTACATCACGCCATGCGCCACACCTTCGTTCGCGGCAACACCCCGCCAAAAATTTAAGGAGCATGCGCATTAGATAAATTCATTCGGTATCCGGATATCCTGAGTGTTTACTAGTATCCGGAGCTCATGAAACCTTAGCAAATTTAATCGTAAGGAGATGCACAAATATAAACTAATAAAACAGTATCTTTCTGTCTCTCTCTCCCTCCCCCGCCCATCTCTCTTTCTCTCCCTCTCTCACACACACAGTCATTTATAAACAATTTTCCAGCAAAAAAAAAATCACAAATTTGTGTTTGTACATGAAATATGGGCAGCAGATAACTAGAGTTTAAAACAACAACTAAACTTCGTGTGTCTAGCATTAAGTCAATGTGTTAGTCCTCAGCACTGGCTCAACTCAGCATTTATATTGTTCAGAGCAGCAACATAGGAATCTGAACGTTGAATAGAGACTTTTCGGGATCCAATAATTGGAGGGTGATCCTCATCGTGGTCTTCACACTCGTGGATCGTACTCAGAGCGCGACATGGGTCCGTGTTAGCACAAACAACGGTGGTGACGGTGAGAGGAGGGTAGGGAGGTATGCTATCGTGAGAGCCGAGGGAGGGTAGAGTACCATCCAAGCTGTCACGAGAGAGAGAGGTGACACTTCTTCTACGGTCAACGCTAACATAGAAATCAGAAGTGGTGCTCATCGAAGGCATTGTAGCATCAAGACTGTCGGCAGAGTACGTCGATATGGCACTTGGTCTGCGTCCTTGATGCATTAGGAAAAGTGGATTCTGTCCATTTGGTAGAATAGCTGGAAGATCAGCGTTGATGTTCACAGCACTGTCAAAGCCACCATTTGAATAAGTTGACATCATGGACATGGTACTGGGCCTTCGTCCCTGGTACATGATGAAAATTGGATTCTGTCCAGCATTGTTGTGTTCACTCGTCAGTTCATCAACAGTCTGTCCGTTCTTCGTAGACAATGTTGGTGTGGAGGTCTCGCTACTTGATGTAGCACATCTCCCCTGCAAGTATTCACCTGATTCACCGCTGTCGTCATGTGACTTGCGAGGGCGTCTACGAAAGAAACAAGGAATGAGATCTTCTCTCTTCTGTGTCGTGAATTCGACAATCACGTTTGTGATGGCTGCTAAAATGACCACGCTTAGCATTACCCAGATACGACTTTCGAATGTCAAAAACTGTGTCATGGTATAGGCAAAGGTAAAACCTATAGCTTGCCAGATCCTCAGGGCGCTGTAGGCTACGTCTGAGCAACTCGAGAACAGTATTCCTGTCAAACCTGCAAGAGAAAGAGAGAGCTAAAATTGTGAGCTATTGACAGAAGCTAAAGCTGTAGGAGACATCTGCTTCAGGAGGAAGAGGAGGAGAGAAAGATATATCATACATTAATTAACTTACCGTGACAAAATTAATAATAAACAAAGCAAATCGTAATTAGTTAATTAAGTAAAATTAAGTATTATTATTATGTAACTATGTCGAAAATTGAAGACTAAGCTAATTACGTGTAATTGGTTAACTAGAGAAACGAGGAGTGGGTCCCTGTAATTATTAACTGTTAGGCTCGACAGCTGCAAATAATTATAAGCCTGACTATTTATAATTATACAAGCTGATAATAATTATATTAACATGAGGTTGTTACTTAACTGTATGTGTATGCTTGCCTATGTGCATAAATACATACATACATAGATTATTTATAAAAAAAATTACAGGCTCGTATATTAGAAGCTGACCCACTCCGATAGAAGTTTTTTAACGAAGATAATCACCTTTGTTTGACCAATTTCCATTGTATTTCCAAATACTGTACACTGTGGCACTGTACACCACACAAAAGGCAGCCTCGGCTATGTTCCGCTGTTTGGCTTTTAAAAGTGTACGTTGAAAGGTACAAAAAGCCAAACAGTTGGAACTCACAAGGACTGCACAAATGCTAGACATCGATCAGAGAGTGTGCTCAGCTCTGGTGTAGTTGACGTGTGCAAGTGATGACTGGTTGAGACTGAAGGATGTGTGTGTAGATACAGGGTAAGTCATACTACAAAGAAGAGCAAGGTTTTGTTTCGTACGTGTCTATTATCAACAAAACTTTGGGGAGAGAGAGAAATTGAAATGATGCTTTGTTTAATTCAATAACTTAATGCTCTTAAAATGATCAATTTCATATATATTGGTAAAAGACCATCTAGCGCAAACACTTATTCTCATTTCCCCTGCTCTTCTTTTTTTTAAACTGTAAAATGCATCTCAAGACAGGTGCAGATATTTTTCCTCTTTTTTGCGACGATCTGTAAGAGGGGCCGTGTGAATTATGCCCCCAAATCATTACGTCATCATGACATAATCATGATGTCATTATGACAAAACAAGTGGTGCTCATTACTTAAAACGGTTCTGGCCTAAATGCAAAACAAAGTGAAACGCTTTAGGTACAATTTTCTTCTGCACTAAAGCACCAAATGTGGGAGGGGTACAATTCACGAGCACAAAGCAGTTTTTTTAAGAGCAAATAGCATCGGTGATTGAGAAAGACGGTTCACATGACTGTGGGTAGGTTCGATCGATCAGGATTTAACTGTATGGAGTTGGTCGTTAGATCAGCGAGGATCTTTTTGTGGGTAGGAGAATATTCTGGACATATCACTGGTGGATGAATCTTAAGCATCATGGTTGAAAAATCAGCTGGCCTGGTGAGAGGTACATGTGATCGTTCATTCAATGGTCACTGGAGTTGTTCACTAAAATTAGAGTAGCTTAATAACATAATCTAGGTGCAAATGAGTAAATTAACGGCGTGTATTGTGGTAAATTGATAATTAATAATCGCGAAGTATATAGGAAGGTCATTGAAGCACTTGATGCAGCACTAGTGTGTATGATGCCAATAGGCAATGTAAATAGTTTGCTATACAGAGAAAAGTATAAGTAAGCGCGCAGACACTTTGTCAAGGATCGGAGCATTTGCCTGAAATAATAATTACATTATATATACAGTACACCATTTGTGTGGCAGAAACATCTACAATATGAACTGTACCCACTGTGACAATCTATGACAACATTTCCTTTGCGCTAGCAGTGGGTAGACTTTTAGTTTATCACAACGGCTCATTGTAGAGAGAGAGAGAATATTGTTCATTATGTATTTGTAACCGCCACACAATTAATGTTCGCCTTAAGAATAATAATTATTATACTATATAGGGAGCCATCCATTCGGAAAAAATGTATATCTATAGCCTGCATACAGTTATATTATATAGCTACTGGTACTCGCCTTCCGTAACAAAACCGCATGCAGGGCATGGCTGCTTTCTACTCCCCACGTTACAAAGAATGTCAATCAATGGCATGATATCTGAAGATTAATTTTTCTTAGACAAAACTAATTAGGTAAAGGGTAGAGGATAGGGGGGTTAGTAATTAGTTTTTTTATATGGATTTAATTGGAAAAGTAGAATCTGGGTTCAGAAAGCATCCCCACTATGTAAGGTAAAGATGGGCCAATTAACATAAATTACGTGGATTATGGACTTGGTCACAGGCACCCTCTGACCTCAATTCTACCCTTTACCTAATCAGTAAGGTCTACCTCCAGCAAGGGAATGGGTTCTGAGGCTAACCTCCTACATGCATGTATGTACCCCCCACATTCAGCTCTCAAGTACAATGTATCTAGCCCTGGTGATGTGTAACCTACTTGTTGGTATTGTGTTCCAGACGGCATCAGCAGCCCCCAGGACGGCAGACAGGATAAAGAATACCAGAAGGTTCGGCTCTCTCTCCCAGAACAACATGAAAAGGAGTGCGGACATGCTCAGAAAGACACCAAAGAGAAGGATGAGAAAGCGAGGGATACATTTGAGACACTTGCCGTAGACATAACTCCAGACGGCACTGTTCAAACCAAACACAATGAGAATGAATCCGACCATGTAGGTTCCAGAGCACTGGGAGATGTAGTGCTGCATGTGTAAAGGTGGATAGACATGTGTATGTAAATGCATGTACATGTTTGTGTGGATGAAGTTAGTACAATTTTATGACATGTGTATGTAAATGAAAGTAGTGCTGCATGTGTGCAGATGTGTGTACATAAAGGTGGATAGACATGTGTGCATGTGTGCAGGCTGTGTGTGTTAATGTATGCAAATGAACAAAATTAATGTGTGCATACGTTTTGCCTTATCAAATCCTATGGGAATTATATGAAAATGTTGTAAAACGTGTACAACCACTGCTCCAGCGGTAACACTGTCATAAACACATCATGGATGGTCACATGCACACAAGTGATGCAACCTCTATTGCAAGTAGCTTAGCTGTATGTGAGCAGTTGCGGGTGGTTTAGTACAATACCATGGTAATATATTCAATCATGCACAAAATAAAATACACAACCAAGAAAGCGAGCGGATGCTTACCTCTGTGAAAGTGCCAAATGCAAAAGACATCTCTAATCCACTGAAAACAACTATTGGAGCTATCAACAACATCTTCACATCTTTGAGCACCTTCATGAGGTCGATCAGTGGAGTCTTTAGATAGAGATCAAACTTTTTCTCGGTGCTGAGGAACTTGTTGTTGGTAGGCAGTCGGTCGACAAAGACAAGAAGAAGTACTATGGCAGTGACGATGAATACAACGTAGACAGACACCAAAATGTACAAGTATTTAACGTCGGCTGTTCTGGATTCAAGGTTGTGGCACACAAGATCATCATACTCGTTTGAATAGTTGCTTGAAAAGTTGAGATCTCCGAGATCGGAAGAACTAAGATCGCCCTCTCCATATGGAAACAGAATGAGTGATGACGCCAAGCTGCCGGGAAGTAGGGAGAACTGGAATATGAAGAAGAATATACCGGTGAACTTGCCGATGAGGTAGTCTTGCTTCTTGTTCAGACTAGGAGCAACAGCGATGGCCACCTCTGCTAGGTGAGTACTTGTTGCAGCCCATGCAGGACCCTGAGAAAAACCAATCAACATCGAAGCAGGAACCAACGTGTACCAACTGGGGTAGTAATTGGAGAGTGTGTACACCAAATGGCACAAGAAACAAAAAAGAAGAGCATACTTAGTGCCAAGGAGTTTCAGAATTGAAGGAGTGATGAATCCAGATACGACAAACATGGCGTAGAGGATGGAGAGAGTGACCAGACCCAAACCACCTTCCGAGTTGATGCTGCTTTGAAGGCTTTGCAGTCCAATGAACGCTGTGAAGCACACGACGTATGCCAAACTTAGTCCATAAACGTTCTTGTAGGCCCATCTTTTTGATTTTTGTCGTTTTTCCGTGATACCACAACTGCTCACGGCATCTGGACTTTGTTCAAGGCGTTCATCTTTGTGACATTTCTCTAAACCAGGGCTTACAACAACGGGCCCCTCTTCAGAATGATTGCGAATCGTGTCATAAAAGGTGCTGGACTGGGAGAAATGCTGTTCTAAAGCTTCGTCGTGGTGGTTCTCGACAATTTCACCAATTGTCACACGGTCAGTCGGGACGGCCGATAATGATGATGAACGCCTCGCTTCTCGAATAGAAGGTCTTCTTTCCTCTCGTTGTTGTTTCTTCCCCATATTAACTGACTATCGGAGTCTTCGGCTGTATGCGCGCGCGCAACCCGGCACGGCCTCGATTCAGAATCACGAAGAAGACTCGATGAAGTTAGCTAAGACACAAGTCCACAAAAGCGACGGGCTCGCACGGAATGGCGGAGATACGCGCTGTAGCTACCCGTGTAGCTTTTATAGCAACCCATTGCATCTACCCCAAACAAGAACAACTAGCAAAACCTAGTTTGACTGGTAGAATTAACGAGTGTCTCAGTTTCGCGAAGTTTCGTCGCGGCGTCGGTAATTTCTGAGCATGCGCATTGGATTTAGTATCCGGTATCCTGAGCCACGCACTGTACGGTGGATTACGGACTGTTTAACCTTGCCAAACAAGTTGTTACGTATATCCGGAGCTTGTCAACACGTTGGCGGAGTTTTACGGAAACCTGGTCAAACTAGTTTGTTCCTGAAAGGCCAGCCATACGATAAAAAAGGACTGGGCGTGCTTCAAGCGTCCATTGTGAGCCGGTCGTCGTTCCTTGTCTTTTCCAAGCTAAGCTGACTTTATCTATTCTGAGCACGTCGCGGAAGAGATACCACAAGTATGGGAAAAAAGCAGCGAGAAGAAAGAAGACCTTCCGTTCAAGGAGCGAGGCGTTTGTCGGGCCCTACTGACCGCGTGACAATTGGTGAAATCGTCGAAAACCACCACGAAGAGTTGGAACAGCATCTCCCCGATGTACCTTCGAGCACGTCGAATCCTTTCTTTGGAGTGATAAGGGATGTTTCGGAAGAAGGACCCGTTGTTGTAAGTCCGGTTTTGGAGAAAAGCCGCAAAGATGAACGCCTCGAACAAGGACCTGATGCCGTGAGCAGTTGTGGTATCACGGAAGAACGACAAAAATCAAAAAGATGGGCCTACAAGAACGTTTATGGACTAAGTTTTGCATATGTTGTACTTTTCACGGCGTTCATTGGACTGCAAAACCTTCAAAGCAGCATCAACTCTGAAGGTGGTTTGGGTCTGGTCACTCTCTCCATCCTCTACGCTATGTTTATCGCAGCTGGATTCATCACTCCTTCAATTCTGAAACTCCTTGGCACTAAGTATGCTCTTCTTTTTGGTTTCTTGTGCCATTTGGTGTACACGCTCTCCAATTACTACCCCAGTTGGTACACGTTGGTTCCTGGTTCGATATTGGTAGGATTTGCCTCAGCTCCTCTGTGGGCTGCAGCGAGTACTCACCTAGCAGAAGTGGCCATAGCTGTTGCTCCTAGTCTGAACAAGAAGCAAGACTACCTCATCGGCAAGTTCACCACTGTGTTCTTCTTCATATTCCAGTTCTCCCAACTTCCCGGCAATTTGGCGTCATCCCTCATCCTCTTTCCATATGGAGAGGGCGATCTCATTTCATCTAACAGTCTTAACCTTTCAAGCAACTATTCAAACGAGTATGATGATGATATTGTGTGCCACAACCTTGAATCCACGGCAATCGACGTTAAATACTTGTACATTTTAGTGTCTGTCTACGTTGTATTCATCGTCACTGCCATAGTACTTCTTCTTGTCTTTGTCGACCGACTGCCTACCAACAACAAGTTCCTCAGCACCGAGAAAAAGTTTGATCTCTATCTAAAGACTCCACTGATCGACCTCATGAAGGTGCTCAAAGATGTGAAGATGTTGTTGATAGCTCCAATAGTTGTTTTCAATGGAATGGAATTGGCTTTTGCATTCGGCTCTTTCACAGAGGTGAGTGTCCTATGTACGTACCTTGTAATGAGTATTATTATTATTTGTAAACTAGAGCATGTGACTAAACTTCCCAAAATAGAAACTTATCTTGCTGCTACAATGGAGATGTCTCTCTTAATCAGCTAGCTTTTAGTTTGCCTGTCACTCCGTGTACATCATGTGTGTGTGTGTCCATGTACATGTATGGTACATGGTACCTCTTCGTGTTTGTCTACAGGGTTTCCATATGTTTTGTAATGCATAGCATTCAAACAAAGATGTTTTGGCTCACTGCTATGTTGTACCGTATATATACGTGCACACTGTTGTAGGTGACTCACGTTTGCGTGTGTGTGTGTGCGCACGCGTGTGTGTGTTTGTGTATGCAATGTAAGGGATCACATGTCTTTCCTAGGAGTTACGTAGCTTGATACCCTCATCATTTACAGTTTGAAAATCAATAAGATCTTATTACCATTTCCTTAATTTACACTACAAGTAGCATCTATGGCATGGTTCTAAAATTGCATATTAATTTATTGACCCAAAGTTAGCCAGCTAGACCCATTCCCCCTCTCCCATTCAATATAAACCTCAGCATATAGAATACGAGAGGGGAATGGGTCTAGCTGGCCAGACTAGTCATAGCCCCACTTACACTTGGCAAACCCAGTTTAAACCAAAGCATGCATTGTACATAATCTGGATTCAATCGATATCTTAATCAGAATGTGTAGTAGAATCCGGATTAACTAATCTGGATTAAGCATGTTTTACATCTAATGGGGATCCAGGATTAACCGCCTATGTAGTGTGAATGTGGTTTTAGGTAATGTTGGTGTTTGCACATGCATGGTATGTGGTGTGCACTCTCAGGGGTACGACTACATTGAGGTGAGGTGCGGTGTGCCTGTGAGTAGATAATGTTTACCGATCTTCCACGAAAAGGATGTTGCTGTGCATGTGTATGGTATGTGGTCGGATACATAAGTGCTAAGCAGGTGCACTAAGTGGGTATTTAATTAGTCAAGTGTGTATGGCTTTAAACCTCTTTGAATGGCTTTTTAACCTTGCTGGAGTGTGGTATCAAAGGTACGGTTTCAAATGGCAACCCAAACCTAAAACAAAATTTAGAAGATTAATTTCTGAACTCAGTAGGAATGTAAGGTTGCCTTTCATGACCACTAACTGACATTCTTTTGTCTACCTCTTTCACTATGGTGCCACTTGATACTGATGCACATGTGAATGATGCACATGCTGACGTACATGCACAAACAATGTACAAATGTACACACACACACACAAACTCATGCACATACACACTTTAAACATGTATACGCACACACTCACAAACTTCATACACACAAACATTATAGTTCCTAAAGCTTAATCATAGGGTGGGGCCTTATACCCTTGATACTGTTATGTATACTCACACATGTATCCACTTTTATATATACACACACACCCCTACCTGCACACATGCAGCACTACATCTCCCAGTGCTCTGGAACCTACATGGTCGGATTCATTCTCATTGTGTTTGGTTTGAACAGTGCCGTCTGGAGTTACGTCTACGGCAAGTGTCTCAAATGTATCCCTCGCTTTCTCATCCTTCTCTTTGGTGTATTTCTGAGCATGTCCGCACTCCTTTTCATGTTGTTCTGGGAGAGAGAGCCGAACCTTCTGGTATTCTTTATCCTGGCTGCCGTCCTTGGGGCTGCTGATGCCGTCTGGAACACAATACCAACAAGTAGGTTACCCCCCACCAGGGCTAGATACATTGTACTGAGTGTGACCTTTTTTCTGTGCATGTAATTTTGTCCATAAAAGGAATAAAATATTCATAAGTCTGTGTCTATATATAGTTACTGAGTGGGAGGGGCCAGGTGTCGGGCAAGAGGTTAGCTTCCGAAACATCCCATTTCTGAAGCACTAGTAGTGTTCCTGTTGGTTACTGGTTCGCTTCCTATGGTAATGTTAATACAATAGTGGGTTGGAGATCACATAAGGTGACCAACTCTCTCTACGGGGAGAGAGAGACAATAGCCAAGAGCGTCCTACTGTTCTCACCTTGTGTGATAGCAAACCCAGGCAGTGTGTGTGTGTGTGTGGGGGGGGGGGGGGAGTCTTTTGTTGTACAGTCCAAGCAAGGTAAGGTACATGTAAGAGCTGGTAGCTGTAGCTATTGGCTACGTATAATTGTATAATATTATGTATTGTTAGCGCTTTTCAAAGGGGTGGATGGATTGCCTGCATGGTATTAATGGTAAACATTCATGTGGTGGTCTCAGATAGAAAACAAACAATAATCCCTCTCTTGTCAGTGAGTGAGCCTTTGTAGATGAAGCTCAAACTCTATCCATCCGCTAGTGAAACGTAGATCAATGGAAGAAAATATATACCAAAAAAAAGGCAAGAGTATTGTTTGTTTTCTAAATGTGACTGCCACACCTACAGTGTATAACTAAAGGTAAGCACTCGTGCAAAAAAAAAATAATAAATCATGAAAAGTATTTCTGTGCTTAGCCTTGTCTGTACACACTATTGGCCACAATACACACTGTACCGTTAGTGCTATGTCAAGTATACTACCTACACATACTTGTAATTATTTGCAAGTTATTTTTTTATACTAATTCTCGAACCAGAACCACTGTTTAAACACTCGCTGACTGTCTGTAGCAGCAGATGCACTGATTTATACCCAGATTATGAAATTTGATTTTTATACTTACTCTCACACAAAAACGTACGATGTTGCTGATTTAGCGACCAACTCCTGATTACGGCAGTGCTAACTACTGATCTCATGAACACACGCCTCAGACGCCTGTGAATATATTGAGCCTTTCTCGACGACTGATACTATTGGCACGGAAAAAAACTGCTTTAATCTTGTGAATCATGCCCCCTTCTCTATACATTTTGTGTACATTTGGTGCTTTAGTGTGGAAGAAAATTGTACGTCATAAGCATTTCACTTCATTTTGAATTTAAGCCAGTACAGTCTTATTTACTGAGCACCACTTGTTTGTCATAATGACATCATAATGATGTCATTATGATGTAATGATTCTCGGGGCATGATTCACTTGATCCTGCTCCAAACATCTTACTGATCGTCGCCAAAATGAGGAAGAATATTCACACCTCTTTTGAGAATAAATTTTGCAGGTATAAAAAAAGAAGAGCAAGGGAATAATATGCGCTAGGTTGCCTATCTGTACCCATATTATTATGAAAGTAATTATATTAAGAGCATTAAGCAACTGAATTAAGTATAGCTTTATTTCAATTTTTCTCTTTCCCAAGTTTTGTTGATAATGGACACGTACGAAACAAAACCTTGCTCTTCTTTGTAGTATGACTTACCCTGTATCTACACACACATCCTTCAGTCTCAACCAGTCATCACTTGCACACGTCAACTACACCAGAGCTGAGCACACTCTCTGATCGATGTCTAGCATTTGTGCAGTCCTTGTGCGTTCCAACTGTTTGGCTTTTTGTACTTTTCAACGTACACTTTTAAAAGCCAAACAGCGGAACATGAGCCAAGGCTGCCTTTTGTGTGGTGTACAGTGCCACAGTGTACAGTATTTGGAAATACAATGGAAATTGGTCAAACAAAGGTGATTATCTTCGTTAAAAAACTTCTATCGGAGTGGGTCAGCTTCTAATATACAAGCCTGTAAAAATATAGTAACATCTATATAGAGTTTAATTAACTATTAATTACAGGGACCCACTCCTCGCTTCTCTAGTTACAAATTTTAGAAGTAGCTACTTTTTTTATTACATTTTCGACAGATAGTTTCATCATGTAGTCTTAGTTGATTACAATATTACTTTACGACTCAGAGCTTCTTATAATTAGATAGCTACAGTTGTAGATAATTTTAGCTACAGGCACAGTCTATTGCATTGTGTACACATGTATGAAATTTTTTAATTTTTTTTTGCCACAACTATTTTTTTTTGTGGCTTTCATCAAAAAAAACTACTAAACTGTTATATTTATAATGCTGCACGTATACATTTCTACTTGACTTAATTACCTATATTTTGTACATGTATTTTTCGTTTCTCTTAGTATTTTTGTCATGGTGAATATTTAATGTTAAATCTATAATAGTGTGTTCTGAATACTTATGTTCGTTTTTATTTTTATTTATTATCTTTTTAATTTCTGTTCCTCTTCCTCCTCCTGAAGCAGATGTCTCCTACAGCTTTAGCTTCTGTCAATAGCTCACAATTTTAGCTCTCTCTTTCTCTTGCAGGTTTGACAGGAATACTGTTCTCGAGTTGCTCAGACGTAGCCTACAGTGCCATGAGGATCTGGCAAGCTGTCGGTTTTACCTTTGGCTTTGCCATGGCGGAATTTTTTACCTTCCAAGGTCGTCTCTGTGTGATGCTAAGCGTGGTTGTTGTAGCAGCCATCACAAACGTGATTGTCGAATTCACGACACAGAAGAGAGAAGATCTCATTCCTTGTTTCTTTCGTAGACGCCCTCGCAAGTCACATGACGACAGCGGTGAATCAGGTGAATACTTGCAGGGGAGTGGTGCTACATCGAGTAGCGAGACCTCCACACCAACATTGTCTACGAAGAACGGACAGACTGTTGATGAACTGACGAGTGAACACAACAATGTTGGACAGAATCCAATTTTCATCATGTACCAGGGACGAAGGCCCAGTGCCATGTCCATGATGTCAACTTATTCAAATGGTGGCTTTGACAGTGCTGTGAACATCAACGCTAATCTTCCAGATATTCTACCAAATGGACAGAATCCACTTTTCCTAATGCATCAAGGACGTAGACCAAGTGCCATATCGACGTTCTCTGCCGACAGTCTTGATGGTACAATGCCTTCGATGAGCACCACTTCTGATTTCTATGTTAGCGTTGACCGTAGAAGAAGTGTCACCTCTCTCTCTCGTGACAGCTTGGATGGTACTCTACCCTCCCCCGGCTCTCACGATAGCATACCTCCCTACCCTCCTCTCACCGTCACCACCATTGTTTGTGCTAACACGGACCCAGTTCGAGCTCTGAGTACGATCTACGAGTGTGAAGACCATGATGAGGATCACCCTCCAATTATTGGATCCCGAAAAGTCTCTATTCAACGTTCAGATTCCTATGTTGCTGCCCTGAACAATATAAATGCTGAGTTGAGCCAGTGCTGAGGACTGACACATTGACTAGACACACAAAGTTTAGTTTGCTGTTTTAAAATTAATTTCATTCATTGAGAAATCCACTGGCTATATTATCATATCGTTTGATCATCAAGATTGGTGCTGTTATATAAAAAAAAAAATAATAATGCTATACAACACGATTGATATGCATGGGAGTACGGCAATAATAAAGTACATGTATAGGTAATTAGCTTGTAAGCCTGTCCTTTCTCTTATTACTGTATTATAAATTATGTACAACACTACGTGTATTATTATAGAATGATGTTGCCTATGTACGGTGAAGTCATTAAAATAATGCACGAGGCTTTTTAATTTGCTTATGTACATGGATACACTAATTAAAGAGGTCTCCTCGACAAATTCACTCAGTCTTCGACATGGATACAGAAAGTAATTTTGCTTCATTAATTTATAACAACTTTTGGTAGCCTAGAATGATTAACAGGGGTTGTGCTTGTGGGTGTGGTTAAGTCGCCCTTGGCAACGAATGTGTTTGTGTGACGATCCTTTACCATGTATCTATGATTACCAACCACTCTATATACACATGCAGGACATACATTAAATTTGTAATAGTAATTTTATTATAATATCATTACTGATCATGAAGGACCATGTAATAAAAATTATATTATTACAATTTACGAGTAAGAACCTATTGCAATAAATACTAAAATTAATGTAGAAATACAATAATAATAAAAGGTATTTTTTTAATATTTTTTTTTTGGGCAAAAGTGATCACCTATTCTATACACATGCAAGTACAAATGACAATAGATAATGCTGCATGTATACACAATAATGTGTAAAGTGTATATATGCTACTGTTGTGGGCGTGTGGTGGAGCCATTATAGGCATAGTCTGCTTTGTTGTGCATAATTAACTTGTCTTCCACAAAATAGAAACTGTCGGACTTTGTCTCGTAAGGATGCTCTATCAGGTCTCGGACTGTGTTGTGAGGAGGGGGGAGAGAGAGATATTGAATTGGTAAGGGGTCGTCACAATTACCCGGTAAAGGTCGTCACTTTTATTACCTTCATCCTCATTGAGCTCAGGCATCTCGTAAATGTGTTCGCAGGTGTTCTTTGTGTTGGGCATACAGAAACCGAAATCAAAATCAAACAATTTGAGCAGCCTGTTCTTGAAGTAGTGTCTCTCAATCATCCTAAAGTGTTTGACGGGCTTGTCGCCAACCGTAAACTCCACCCTGTAAATAATAGTAATAAAACTACAATAAAAACTAGTGTAAAGTTTACAACTTTTGGCAAGCAAATCACAATTACACTATACTCAGAAATTAATTCTAACTCTCTCTCTCTCTCTCTCACGCCGTGTGCATTTTCAAGGATTTTAGACAGAATGTCTGCAAAATTTCCCTATGTACTCATGCGTACATGTATAGCAGTGTGGTCGTTAGAATTATATATATTGCTATGAAGGGATAGTGTAGTGTAAAAAGAATATATTATAGTTGCGCACTCAAAGTTTTTTCTGACGTATACATGCATATACTGATGAGAAAGGACAATCTTCCACTACTGCATATAGTATTATATGTAAAGTACCCCCTCTCCTCATCTGTGTGATTTTGAAGAGTTTTAGAAACAGATCTAATGTTTCCTTATTTATGTTGTGTATACCATATTATAGCCTAAAATATGGTACATTGTACATGACATTGTATGAGTGTGTGTGAATGCATGGTGAAGGATAACAGAACTCTACACCACAATGTCTCTACCACTGACCTTCCCTCAACCAAACTAGCATAGCTGCAAGATGTTTGATATGTGATAAACAGGCATTTGACTACAGCTAAGCACTAGACATACCCACTCAGGGTTTCTTTAAGGATTTGGGCTAGGGGGGGGGGGGGGGGGGGGGGGGTTGGGGCAAAACGGTAGTATGTAATCAATCATGTACATAACCTATTATGTCATTAACAAATTTGCCAGTTCCAAGGGGGGGGGGGGGGCAAATGCTCACCCACCTCCTCCCCCGATCCTAAAATGTCAATGGACATGACTGTCTCAAATCTCCCTGACAACACTAACACAGGCTGGCAACGGTCCACAATCTTGCAGAGTACAAGTGTACGACGAGTACATGAAAATTCATCAGGTTTCTCTTCACAACCATTCCCAAACCTAGGAGTATCCCATCCAGTGCCTGCTCAGGCACTTTCAACCTAGAAAATCCAGTGCAAAAGGCAGAGCCACTTAGGTGCCTAACCTTGAGAACCATACATAATCTCTACAAATTTCCCTATGTCATAAGTACATTATTGAGCATGTGGAGGAGAAGGGGAAAACTTTGCATATGCACAGTCACAGCCACTTATCACTGTGCACTGAATCACTAAGATGTCTACAAACTTGCAACAGTACAAGCAAAGTCAAAAAGTGTCAGGAACTGTGCTCATGTGATGATGAAAATGCTATATACATACACTGTCACCGTGACTACCAGTATGGTTCCTGCAAATGAGAAAGGAAACCTATCATTTGACACTAATGTAATGTATTCCACCATTGTTTAGATGTACATCCAACAAGCAAGCTACACCTACTGTTACTAAGATGATTATCACAGAACCCCTTCTCTCTTTTTCTTCTCTTACTCTGTGTTTCTCTCTCTTTCTCTCTCTCTCTCTCTCTCTCTCTCTCCCCCTCTCCCTCCCTCTCTCTCTCTCTTCTCCCCTTCCCTCTCCACTCGCCCCTTTCCTGTATAATAATATGTCTATAGACGCTATATAGCTCAATAAGGAGCTCATAAATTATAAATATTCACAGACATATCACACATCATAAAGAGCAATAAAAAAGCAAACAAGCTCAAATATGCACTGACCAAAGAATGCAGTGACACCTAATGTAGACAGGGTGGGAGGAAAAGGATGGCGTTTTCCCCGATGTTACGTGACACATTGCATGTGTACGACAACATATTTCCACAGTAGTGAACAATAAACAGCATAGTGGACATCTCTACATGCAGACACATTTGGGAAAGCAACGGTCCTAATTAAAGGGGTTTCCTCATTTAAATGATAATTTCAAACAAAATACCATGTAGCTGAGACTACATGGACAGCATCCTGATTGAGGAGGTGTCCTCATTTCAGGGATTTATTGTACTCATTTCTCTATGTAGATGGGACCATGGACAATATCCTGATTGAGATAGGTGTCTGTATATATTTCAGTGGTGTCCTTAAAGAGGGGTCCACTGTAGTTGTGTTTTAATACAGCATGTGTACAGTCAAAGTGGACTTACGTAGCACCGATGGTCTTTAGTCGCAGAAAATCGGGCGGGAATTGGTATCTAACGAAGCGAGCGGCGTCTGGTGGCAGATCTTGAGGGAGTTGATCGTCTGGAGGTTTGTTGATCTCAAACAAAACGTCACCCGAGTCCATGT
The DNA here is from genome assembly GCA_965261245.1 of Spirochaetia bacterium. Lineage (GTDB taxonomy): Bacteria > Spirochaetota > Spirochaetia. The sequence goes on from OZ253446.1 coordinate 135,128, forward strand.
TTCTCACCTTGAAGCGAGTGAACTCTATGCTGTAGATGTTTGCTTCCGGAGAGCAGAGATAGGCTGGATTCAAATATACACAAAACCCATTCAATTGCAAGTCAACATTCGCTGCTTTGTTTTTTATACATAGTTTCTCTTTCCCCAACCACACATAACACACCCCCAAGATCCTTTCAAGTATATGGCTACTGGTTAGCTAATGCGTTAATTACTCGTCTAATTTAATAGTCCAGTGACCACGTTTTAGACACTAATGTTCACCTTCAGTTGCCGACTCAAGCCTGAGGACATCTTCGGGTGAGATTGGGTCCTGTTTCTCCAGCAGCTCTGCTTCCACGCCACTAGCGGGAGACTTTTTACTGGTCTTTGCCTGCCGCGAGACGAACCCGCCGCCTTTACTCTTCGAGCTGTTACTTTTGCTCTTCGACGGACCCTTGGCGGCTGAAGTTGTCTTTTGGCTCATACTTTCCCGCCCGTATACAAAGTACACACAGTGAGTCAGTAGTCTATGCCTTCAAACAAAATGCAAAGTGCGAGAAATGTGTTCACTGTCAAAAGGTAATGACGTCATCGCCCGTGTTCGTGACGTCACGTTTTGTCATCGCCCGTCGGCCTCGAGGTAAAATTTTTGAATCAAGATGGCCGCCGAGAAGCAATTGCTATTCAACTGTGTGCTGAGCATGGCGAAAAGAGCTGGCGTAAGTCCCTCGGCCTCATAAACGAGTGAATTTGTTGGAGTTTCGAGCGAAGAATTCAACTGTACACTTACGTGGTGTATTTTTGCCGTTTTGGCGTAGACTACCCAAGAGGCAAGATTGTTGCACTTTCATACGGACATACCTTGGCTGGCGAGACCCGTACACCCGTCAACTGTAACGGCGGTTACCTACCACTCTACAGCTAGCCATAGATGAAGGATGGCTGACGAAGGATTGATAGACGTAAGTTAATACTGTAGACACATAGAAATGCACCGCATATGAGCGCTTCGTTTAAAACGACTGTAGATACCTACAGTGTAGTTCGTAACTGGACAATCATAGCTACAGTTTTATACAAGAGTGAAGGTTTTGTGGGCTACGTGCTGAGCCCTTTTTTGACTGTAACTAGAAACGAGGCGGTAGTGTGCTCATTCGGCGGCTATAAACTCTACTAGAGAGAAATGGGCTGATTCTACAGTATGTACATGTGTAAACAAAAATTTAATGGTCAAGGCATGTTTTGTTGAGCACTGTTCAGTAGCTTATTCTTGTAAATTTTCATATTTCAGTTGTGCTCATAGTTTCTGACATGTATAATGCTTTTCTTAATCTGACTTGACTGTGAGAGAGAGAGAGAAAGAGAGCTAGTTTTGGTTTGAATCTGCATATACATCCCTACACACGCTATTACCTACACACACACATACACACACACACACACTAAAAACTGTGTATGTAGGTGTTGTGTATCATATAATATATATACCTTGGTAACTAGCTTGCTGACTGTAATCATTGTGTCAGCTGTTGTAATGTAAAGTTCGAGAAAAGTTGGCCAAATCTGACTGAGCCATCTGCCCTAGTCCTTAAGTGTGGTGCTTAAAATCACAAACCTCAACATAATTTAAATAGTTGGACATTTTCTAACAAGTGCTCGAGACAGGTTGCAATAGCTGTAGTACTAAGATATCTCAGTAATGATGTTGGTGTGTAGAATTTTGAACAAGATTCATCTAACTGGTTCACTTTCTCTCTGTCTCTGTCTCTGTCTCTCTCTCTCTCTCTCTCTCTCTCTCTCTCTCTCTCTCTCTCTCTCTCTCTCTCTCTCCCCCTCTCTCTCTCCCCCTCCTCCCCCCTCCCTCTCCTCTCCCCCAATCTCTCTTTCTAACTCACTCTCAATCTAAATCTACTTTGTTTTTCTGAGTTGGGTTATGGGAGCCAAAGATCACAAGCAAGTTGTATTTCCCAATCACATCATTTCCTGTGTTTTGACAGTGACAACACCTCTATGGTCTACTCTTAGCTTCAGCAGTGTGTGACCCCTGGCACCTTTCTCCTTGGCACAGGTGGTACCATGCACTGGACTGTGACCACTCACACTTCCTCTCAAAGTCTCTTTGTCATGACCTATTATCTGCCTGTTGCTAAGGCTATGTATGACCCCCCCCCCCCCCCCCCACACACACACACACTGTCTTTTCCAGTTCTGTGACCTTTTACTTGTTGTAATAATTAATCACTCACCCCTACTCGTTTTACATAATTATTGTTTTGTTTGATGCAGTGCAATGCTTTGGTATGTGTACACGCAATATAATACATGTGTTAGTGTTAATAGAGTGTACAGTGTTAATAGCAGCAATTGCAGAATTAGAGGAAGTGATGACATCACATTGTATCCTGTAGTTAGTACCGTATATACATAATATACTACACGCACTTTACATAAGTAATACAATAATATTCATGTGTAATATAATATACAGTGGAACCTCTATACAAAGGACACTTTAGGAACAGCAATTTTTGTCCTTAGTAGAGAGGTGTCCTCTTCTCAGAGGTTGAAAATACACAAAAGTATAGGAAAGTCATTGTTTTAAACGGAGTGTCCTTTATGGGAGGTTCCACTGTAATAATTATTATGTACCCTATATATTACAATAATGTAATACCCACTGTTATACTCTGGAGTGTACAAGAGTAGTACTAATACTCTCTGCTCCAATGCCTAAGAGTTCTAGTAGCTCAGTGGTTAGAATAACCGACCAGAATTTGGAATATGGTTGGAGTAGCAGCTGTATAGATATCTTGTTTTTCTTTGATAAATTTTGTCATGTACTTGTAAATTAACTTCATGTATTAATCTTGTACATGTACACCTCTCTGTCTCTCTCTGTCTGTCTCTCTCTCTCTCTCTCTCTCTCTCTCTCTCTCTCTCTCTCTCTCTCTCAACACTAGAAAATCCGTGCCCTTGTAGCACCTCCTCAGTCCACCTCGAGTCAGAAGGGAAAAAGTGGAGGAAGAAAGTATAAAACAGTGGCACCTTCATCCTCGACGAAGCACTGTGGCATGCAGAACAACCCCTACTGTGACGCATGTGGTGACGGAGGTGACCTGCTTTGCTGTGACAAGTGCCCAAGTTCTTTCCACTTCCACTGCTGGTGAGGGCATGCATGAGCTTGCAAGATACAAGTGAGACCTCCGAACAGCGGACACAATGGGACATTTTCTATTAATAATAATAATTGTCCATTGTAGAGAGATTGTCCTCTTCTCGGAGGTTAAATTGAAACTATATAGTAAAGTCCACTGTCCTTTGCAGAGAGGTTGTCCTCTTATCAGAGCAGAGTTCTCGCTAAAGAGCGATGCTGCACCACTCTATAAATCCAACATTTTCTTTGATGTGGTTATCAAAACCACATTTTTTTCCTTTGATCTTTTACGTTGCACCACTCTGACTGGCCAGAGCTGGCTAGATCTCTGCAGAGGTTAAAATTAAAACTATAGGAATGTCCACTGTTCCGGGAAGTAAAACTGTGTCCATTGTACGTGTTGTAGGAAGGTTGTCCTCTTCATGGGGGTTAAATATGTATTGAAACTATAGGAAAGTCTACTGTCCATTATAAGGAAGTTTGTCGACAATGACTTAAACACTGTCTTACACCTGTATTATGCAATGCTTATGTATATTGTATACCCATCATGCCATCTGTTTCATCTCTCCCTCTCTCTCTCTCTCTCTCTCTCTCTCTCTCTCTCTCTCTCTCTCTCTCTCTCTCTCTCACCCCTCTACTCTCCCTCTCCCTCTCCCTCTCTCTCTCTCTCTCTCTCTCTCTCTCTCCCCCCCCCCCCCCCCTCTCTACTCTCCCTCTACCTTGCAGTGACCCTCCTGTAGATCCATGCAACATTCCCAGTGGAGAGTGGCTTTGTCGTAGGTGTAAAGCAGGTGTTGCTGGTGAAGGGGTTCCGTCACTGTTTAGACCGCTCGTCGAACAAGCTTGCGTCGCCAATCCCCTCATATTTGACATACCCTGGGAACTGCAAAGAACCGAAGTTCTGCCAGGTATATTTATAGTTGAGCCTCTCTTATTTAAAAGGACACTTTCTCATAATACACTGTAACCTCTCCATTACTGACCACATAAAGTGGCCTGATTAAAGAGGTGTCCTTATTTTAGAGGTAGTTTTTTTAACACTTCTCTATATCATACATTGTATGAACTTGGCTATGTAGAGAGGAGCTGGTTAGTAAGACTGATCAGTTTTAATAAAGTCCAGCCAGTTCCGTCACATCTCTCTCTCTTTAGCATCACATTCTAATCATAATAATTGTAAGATTGTTTATTCATGATCTGTAAGGTATAGCAGAGGTTCCTCAAATTCAATAACATTTGTAGCCATTTTGGTGAATATTGTTTTATCTGAAGCTCATGCACTGAAGGGGTAGGTTGTATATACACTGAGTGCAGTAACAAAACTGGCTACTCCTTGCAGAGATTAGTAGCCAAGGTGGAATAAGTTGTAGCCATTGATTATTTGGCTACTGTGTTGGACCAATGTGTTGAGTGTGTACTGTAGTCAACAAATAGCATGTGTAAATGTACTTGTGTCAAATAGTCCAGTGGTTTCATTTTACACCCTACCCTGTATTTTACTCCACCCTAGCTTCACCATGGAAACCAGGGGCATACACAAAATGTACACAGTGCAGTGTACCTTCTCACCTTACCATGATATGTACATGTACATTTGTTGGCTGTTGCCTAGCAACCAAAGTTTTTATAAGCAAATAGCCAGCTAGGAGAGGGGTGTGGGTGATCATAGGGTAGTCCAATGATGAGAGGGGTCATGGTCCAACAAAATAGTTACAAGACTTAATTGGGGTGCATTCGACCATGCATCTCATGCACCCCAAGTAAGGTCTTGCAACTATTACTTGTACAATGTTGTAGTTTATACAAGTGTACAGTGGGTAATGTCAATACACATTAGTAATTTTGGTAAATACATACACACTTTAAAATGGTTAAATGTTGAGCTTTCTTGACACCATAAAAGTAGTTGAAAGAGATACTGTGACTTTTTAGTGATACTGATACATTTTGTACATATGCATGTGTTCTCACTTCTCCCACTCACTGCTCGACTCACCTCATACCTCACTCACCTCACCACCTTACCACCCCTCAATACTACATTCTATAGGCATGGCAATATTCCTAAAGATTTGAACTCTAACTTTTCCCAATAAAACCCATTATATTATATCTACATTTGTACCTCACTACTAAACCCTACCCTTTACCTAATTAGTTTTGTCTTACTAGTTTAGGGTATATACATTTGTATAAATCATTAGGAGTCATGCCATAGACAATGAATGCTCAATACTCCACCTCTCTCTACACAGGGAGCAGCAGGAAAGAGCTCCAGCTTCACCAGAGAGAACCTGAGGCAAGGGAGACCTACAAGTCCTGCTTCACTTGCAACCAGTATGTATAGAAACTACATTGTACAGTTTATGTATACATAATAATATACATTGAGTGCACCATTTGCTTCCTACTAATATCCTTGTGTGTCAAAGTGTACATATTAACATGTGGTACAGGTCATATCAGGAGCTTATTCGGGCGGCTCATAAGCTCCTGGTCATATGTACCCCAATGTACAAGTGTACAATGTGCATGCGATTATTGTATTGGCCCATGACCCCCTAATGTCATCACATCAGCCTACATGTGTATATATACCCTATGATCACCCATACCCATCCCATAGCCAACAATTTACATATAAAATCTTTGGTTGCTAGGCAACTGCCACAAGCAACAAAATGATTATGGCAGTGTTCAATACTATTCACTTGTGACACAAGTAAATTGAGTATGTTATACACTTGTTGTAGGGGACTCCGGATTGGTCGGATGGTGTCATGTGACTTTTGTCCCCTAATGTTTCACATGGATTGTCTCCAGCCTCCTTTGACCACACCCCCTACCAGCGCTTGGATGTGCCCTGCTCACCCCAACAATAGAACGGTGAGTTGAATGCATGTACATGTACACACACAAATATACGTAATAGTTATCGTACGACGAATTGTGGTGGATGAGATTCATGGTCTAATGCACCACTATCACTGTCAGATAACTATTTAGTTGGCCCATGATCCCCTTTCATCATCAGCCTACATGTACCCTATAATGACCAGGGGTACCCCCATTCCCTTGCCGGCAGGCAATTAGCCTATAATAACTTCAGTTGTTAGGAATCTGCCAACAAAAAAAAACAAAAAAACACAGCATATGGCACACTAGCTCGCTGTTTGAGTACTACTAGATTGTAATGAGAGCATGATGTTATTGTTAAATATAGGATGGTTAGAGTGCTAATGCTATAGATGTTGTCAAGAATTGTGCTGCTATATACGTTATTAATGAGTCTGTTATTAAGCTGAGGTCACAATAACAAGCATTGTACATGTACGTTCAAAGAATTATTAGTAGTCCATATGATGGTTTCATTAGTCGGTAAAGGGTCGTCAAAGCTAAACCTATTTACCATCCTTACATGTATATAATATGCTTCACTGATAAACCTCTAAATCTCTCTCTCTCTTTCTCACTCACACACACATACACACACTTAGCCTGGTAACGAGCATCCCCGGTTGACAGAGAGACTTAGGGCATTGGCTGACAGTAGGGCTGAGGTCTCACAACACACTGTTAAGATAAATTTCATCAATAAAATCAACAAGTGAGAATAGATGTCATCACCAACTCATGTTTATGTACATGTACATGTACATATGTCAATACCCAGTATACATGTATATTATGCCACGTCAGCAATTATATAGCCTAAACGATCCCTCTCATCTCAACCTCTTGTGTCCCCCCCCCCCCTCACCACACCCCTCCCCTTTCAGGATACCCGGTCACAAGAGGATCACCCGACATCACAAGAGAAGACCCACTGATGTAAGCTTCACACCAACCTACTCTGCCATTATCTCTTTAGTTACTCTAAACCAATTATGTATTGCACTTTGACCTACATGTCCAGTGGAGTCACTAGATAGATTTTGAAGGGCGGTGCTGCATAAAATATCAAAGGGTACATGTATTTACAGTTATTAAGTCTTACAGGACCATTGTCACATATATGAGACTAGGAACTGGCTGGACTCTATTTAAACTGACCAGTGTTATTAACTGCCTCCACCTTATCCCATCCCCTAAGAGTTAAAACTGCATCAAAAGAAAAAATAGAACTTTACGAACGGTGCTGCACCACTCTTCCACTCTTTAGTGACTTGCCTGATTTCATATTGTGTATGTACATTTAAGTTATTATTGTTGGTTTCTGTTGTATGTTCACTAAACATGTACATGCAGGTCCCTTCGTCAGTGAAGGCACTCTATGCCAACCCTCTAGCCGACACCTCACAGATCCCGCCCGTCTCAAGGTCTCTCCTCACAGCCAGTGAGGTGGTGGAGAGGTGGAGGAGAGAGGAGGAGAGGGAGAGGAAAGTGCTGACGAACCCACGCAGACCTGCCTTCACCCAAGACCAGAATGAGGTTAGAAGTGCATGTACATTGTCGTAGTTATGGAAACAGTGTACTTTATCCAGAAGTACATTCATGTATATACAGTAGAACCTCTATATTGTAAAGGTCACCTTGAGAACAGCAATTTCTGTCCTTAATAAGGAGGTGTCCTCTTCTCAGAGGTTGAAAATACACTGATAGTATAGGAAATTCATCGTTTGGGGCAAGAAAACCTGTCCTTTATATAGAGGTTTATGTTGTATTGTGTCGTTAATACGGAGTGTCCTTTATCGGAGGTTCCACTGTCTTGCACTGGGTGTGTACATGTACATGTACTGTTACATGTGATGGTTAGGCAGCGTTGCCAAGGTCCCTCAACACTACCTCTACATCTTGATCCACAGCCTCAAAGGCATCAAATAGATGGCCCTTTCATCTTAAACAAGTATACACCCCAAATAATTGCACTAATTGCTTGCCATTGGCGACTACATAAATGTAATATTAAACATGTTCTTTTCAGAGATTCCCCAAACTCAAAAAAATCTTGTAGCCAATTTTGAGAATATTGCTATGATTAGAGCTTATTGAAGAAGTAGGTTGTACACTGAGCAGTGATAAAACTGACTACTCTTTGCCAGGCTTATGAGTGCTCGTAGCTTTGCAGACAGTAGTACAGTACATGTATATAGCAAGTGTGGAATAAATCGTAGCCATTGGCTAATTTGGCTACTGTATGGGGAACCTGTATACATGTACAAGGATATGCTGGACAAGTAGTAGTTGCAAGACCTTAATTAAGGTGCATTCAAGCAGTTTGTTGACCCATGACCCCTTATAATCACCCATACCCATCCCATAGCTGGCAATTTACCTACATGTGTATAATAACATTGGTTCCTAGGCAATGACCAACAAGTTCAAAAGTACATGACTTTTGTATAAAACCTCTCTCCTCATCAATAATAGCAAAAGAGATAATTTGTACCAATACTTCAGAAAAGGTATTTATTTTGCGAATTATTGCTAGTAACGATGTGGAGTTTCAGTGATACGCTCTGACTGTAATGTACCACTGTCATGCGGACATTAATTTTTGCATGGTCTAGTAAATTGTATTCTGAATCCACTATATACATGTACATCAGTTTGTATTTTATTTTTGACATATTTTCTCCATAGTGGACTCGTACAGCAGTACTGTGTCAGCTTGGTGAAATTGATGACCACACCTCCTCCCCTCCGTCACCCATGTTACTGTCCTCAGACCACACCCACTCACCACGCCCCTCTAGAACAAACACCACAGCAGATAATACCTTTGACCAACTCAATACAAACAACTTTACCGATTTCTCTATATTTCTTGCGGCCGATAAGCTCATGCAGCTTTCCGGAAAGACAAGTGACAATAATAGCAAATCCTCACCACAAATTCAAAGACTTGCCTCGCTTAATGGCATCGCTAAGGCGTCTGCATTTGGGAACAAAAACAACCCCTGTAAAGACGTTACATCTTGTTCTGTTCATCAGCCCTCAACAGAATCTGAAAATGGTACCGACTCAAATCATGAACCAATACCACCACCGACGAATTGTACGACCACGGGAGAGTTTAGTGGCTGTGGAAATACTGTAAAGACAGAGCCTATTGATGGAGTGTCGTCCGTGAGCAGTAGCGGTGAGGAATTGGAAAATGGTAGTGAGAGTGCAAGGAAAATGGAGATATCAGAAAATGGTCTGTTAGAAGCGAGAGAATGTAAGAAAGAATGGGACAAAAGTAGTGACAAGTCGTCCGAAGAGTTCAAAGGTGAAATTGAGGACGCTAGAGGTGTGGCTAATGAGTTGGAAGGTAAAGAAACTGGTGTGAAAGGAGAAGAAGAAGAAGAAGAGAGGAAAAGAGAAGAGTTGGCTGAAAGAGCGGTTGGCTTGACTGAAGAGGAGAGGATGGAAGTGAGTGGTGATGAGACTGAGCCTGGTAATGAAGTGGAGAGAGAAGGACAGACACAAGGATACGAACCTGGGTTTGGTGAGTTTAATGAGGGAGTGAGAGAGTGAGGGATTTGTTTATGTCAACAAGTGGAGGAGTAGACTACACTGTTTTTGGTGTCTGTTTTGTATTTGTACACAGACTAACAGATCTCTCTCTCTCTCTCTCTCTCTCTCTCTCTCTCTCTCTCTCTCTCTCCACCCATCCCCTTCTCTCAACCTCTTTCAATCTCCCCTCTTTCCTCCACACACACCTTGCGTCTCTCTCCTCCTTTCTTCTGTAAACCTGTACCCACAGTCCCAGACCTCACACTTCTCAGTGACCAGATGATTCGACTTCTAGCAATGCAGAGACTACAGAATCTCTTCACTGACTCCAAGACAGATGGCCTTGAAGCTAACAAGCTTAACTTGAATGGTATGAAACAACCTGCTCAACCAGTTCATCCACTTCCTCAACCAGTCAAACCGGTCAAACCTACTCCCACAGCTGGTAAGGCAATGTTATATATAATTGTCATAATTGAGTCTTTTGTCAGGGCTGGCCCACTTCCTATGTGCATTTCCTTTTCGAACCATTCATACATAGTTTTGAAATGCTGTCAGCTTGAGCTATACACACAAGTCTTGGAGTAGTGTCTCTAATTATGATGCATGTACAATGTATATCATTATACCCAGACAAGGAGTAGACTACACTTTCAGGATTCCGTGTAAGGAGGGACAAATGGTCCGTCGCAAGTTTCTAGGGGGGGGGGTCGAACAAATTTTTATTATTAATTGTGAGAGATGTTTATACAAATTTGACAGGTTAACTTGTAGTAAAGACTTCTTGGGGGGGGGGGGGGGGAGGAGGAATATTAAAAATTTTCATTTTACTTTCTGTGTTTCCCATTCCACATTCTACATTCCTTTGTCCCTCCCTCACCTCGTGATAATAACATGTAAGATACATGCATGTACATGTACAAAATGTACAGCTCATGTAAAAGTCTACTGCCACTCACAGTACCATCAACAACTGAGGTGACAAATGCTAATAATTACTCCCTGATAATTACAGGGTTCTCCCCCCCCGTTGGCACATTGTAGTCTTTGTCTAAATCATAATGTTAATAATTACTCCTAGTTAATCACAGGGTCCTCCCTCCCCTGTTGGCACGTTGTAGTCTGGGCCTCTATTAAATCACAGTTCTATTAATTACTCCGAGTTAATCACAGGGTTCTCCTCCTGTTGGCACATTGTAGTCTGGGTCTCTATTAAATCACAGTTCTATTAATTACTCCAAGTTAATCACAGGGTTCTCCTCCTGTTGGCACGTTGTAGTCTGGATCTTTGTTTACCGATGTCGAGTATGCTTTGCTGGGAGCTTTGCTGCTCAACATCCTTAATGTGTTTTGACCATACACAGTCAAATCCTATCAGCCTCTATAGCTCTGTTGTTGTTCCCTAGAACGCTAAAACGTTATCAATTGCATGTTTGCTATCTATCTGTACACAAACGCATATCACCTTCTTTGGTCTATGGGTATACCAAGACTTGGTGATAGAGTAGATTATAATATTCCCCTCCCCATGGTGATAGTTGGATGGGGTGGTTTTTGCATATACTCTACACAAGTGGCAACAAACAACATCTAACTATTTTGGCAGCAGCTGGTGTAGCCTACTCACATGCTAGTGAGCCTCTAATCATATCCTGCTCCTACAGAATTAGGGGGTGGTTTTTATTTTGTTGCTATGGTATGTAAACAGAGAGGTATTACTATATATGCTGAATAATACATGACATTGTACATGTATGGTTACAGTAGCATTGTGTTTGTGGCTATAGTGTACATATAGGGGGGAGAGGGAGGGAGGGAGAGAGAGAGAGAGAGAGAGAGTGAAAATGTGTGTGCCTGAGAGGATGGCCATATGGGTATGGGGTGTGTTTGTGTGTGTATTGAATGTTGGGTCAACTGCCTCTTCATAACATAACCTGTGTAACATGCATGTGTACATGTAGATACATTTCTGACCTTATTAAATAAAGTACATGTATCACTGACAATAGCATTTCCCTACATGTACATGTTCTATGTAAGATTGGGATGGGCCTTATGTTTGAACTTTTTCTGTTGACGAACATAGCAGAGGACACACATGCACAGCTTTGGGTCTGTGGTAAGCGCCTGAATGCCCTTAAATGGTAAAGTATGTGACTTGTACTGAATGCCATGCTCCAGTCAAAGAACATTAGCAGCAGCTTTCTGCCAAATGGTGTAGGCAGTGTAGGGCAATGTGCATTCCTGACTGATTGCTACAAAACTCAGCTAGTGATGCAAAGCAGATGATTATTCCCTGTTCACTCATTAATTTATCGACTTACACCTCTCTTCTCTCTCTCTCTCTCTCTCTCTCTCTCTCTCTCTCTCTCTCTCTCTCTCTCTCTCTCTCTCTCTCTCTCTCTCTCTCTCTCTCTCTTCTCTCTCCCCCCCTCTCTCCCCCCCCTCTCTCCCCCCCTCTCTCCCCCCCTCTCTCCCCTCTCTCTCCCCCTCTCTCTCCCCCTCTCTCCCCCCCCTCCCCCTCTCTCTCTCTCTCTCTCTCTCTCTCTCTCTCTTCTCTCTCCCCCCCTCTCTCCCCCCCCTCTCTCCCCCCCCTCTCTCCCCCCCTCTCTCCCCTCTCTCTCCCCCTCTCTCTCCCCCTCTCTCCCCCCCCTCCCCCTCTCCCTACAGATGACATTTCCTCAGCCCACGCTCTCATTTGTCCCCTAACGGGAGGAGCTCCCCCCTTTCCCTTTCACAAAGCAGTAATGGCCATTGGAACAGGTAATAAAACACAACACCCAAAACAAAGCCTTTCCATAATGAGCCTTTTTACTTAGTTTTTTTCCTCACTTCCTCCTTTTAAGATTCGGAAGCTGACGTCTGTATAAGTAGTTGCGGTCATTGTAACTATGTCTCTTCTCACCACGCCTGTATCTTCTTTGATAAGGTAAGCTAAACCTGTCCGTACTGTAAATATTCTAAGAATGTTGAACTCACTTCCTTGTGGATTGGACACTGTACACATCCTGCATGTATGGTACACTCTACAATTTAATATTGCTCTCTTGTTGCTTTTGATGTGTTGTATTAATTTGTGTAGGTGAGTCAGGAGTACGAGCTGATAAACTACAGTGAGCATGGCTCAGTCGTGGACGGTGTGCTCTATTCCTGCGATTTTTCCGACAAATCTACTTCTTCTTCGTCGTGTTCACCGTCGACATCTGCTTCCAATTCTTCTGTATCTCTCACTCTTGATGACATCACAGAACTCGGGTCTGGAAGAAAGGCAGAGAAAGCAAGAGAGAGGTTGAGTCATGCAAGAAAGTCTCTTGAAGATAAACGTGAGGCGAAAAGAGCTCTAGAAGCTGCTTTAAAACTCGCCATTCCAGCTAGCGTTTTGGACGAATCGTATCTTGCCGAAGAGATGTCAAAAGTGGATGGCCTTGTCACACGAATGGGACTGAAAAGAGTAGCTGCAGAGACGTCTGTTGTGAGCATCCCTCTTTCGAAAACGAGAAAGATAGACTCGACGCTCGAACAGAAGACAAACACTCTGAAATTGTTGACGGGAGCTCTAGACAAGTCAAAAACTAACCTCGCTCTTGCTAGAAATGGTACAAAGAAAACTACTGGTACAAACAACCAGTTAAAAATTAACAATCGGACTCACCTCCGGGCACCAAATAACCAATCCACTCACACACCACCACCTCAGGGTATTAAGAAAGAAGTAAAAAAGGCCCCTCTTTCTTTACCTCGTCAAGCCTCAGATGGCAAAAACACAGAGCCTACTTCTATTAGTACCGCTGCTGCCTTGTTGCCTAAGAAACCTATCGTACCATGCCTGTGCAAGAGAAGCGCATCAAGCGTGGTCGGTACGAGCGGTAAAGGGTGGGAAGGTACGGCTACTCTTTACCACGGAAGTAAGCTTCGTTTCGGGTGCATCCAGTTTGTACTTAGCTTGGCGGGTCGGCCAGGCCATGCCGAGCTAGTGGATGGATTGAGTAAAGTTTCAAATTCAACACTATCTATTTTAAACAACTCTGACCAATCAAGACTTAGTGGTAATAATTAGCCATTTATGAATGAGTATTTATTTATTATCTGTCATCAACAAAAGCTATTCTTTTTTCCTTGATCTTTATACGACTTTTTTTGTATCATGTCAACATCTTTTTTTTTTTTTGCCCTCTCATCTATAGATCACGTGATGCAGCATCCTCAGTCTAACTACTATACTAGTACTTCATATGCGCTATACTGTAACTGTACATTTTATGTCAACTCAAAATCATCGTCATTCAATAATAATTTTGGAGGGAGGAATGGCGGTACTAATGAACTAATAAGCGAAGAATGCGAGTCCGCTGTGCGCTTCCTGTTAGTGCTGAGCGCTCGAGCCTGTATCCTAATACGGTATCGTCTGCAAAACCGCAAATTTCATTTCGAGTACACCAGTTTGCTGCTGTACCGTTTTTTAGCGCCTGTCTTTGTTCAAGATACAGGTATCAAGTGGACGTCTACTGTTTCCGAGACCAGTATTCGTCTTTCACGCGTCAAAACTGAGCCTTGCCTTTCGTAGCGCGAGAGAGAAACTCGAACGGTAAACACTACGAGATGGTGGATATCAATTTTGAGGCTGACGCTCTGTTAGCAGAACTGGGTATCGCTAGCGATGCCGGCTCGAGTTCAGCTCCCGCTAGACCTCCTCCTCCACCGGCAGCTGGCGGAGCTCCTCCACCGCCTCCCCCTCCTCCTCCTGCTCCAAAAGGACCGGTAAAGCCAGCAGTTGCCAAAGACGTTCAGTCAGAAATTGATTCCGTTTTCGATTCTGTGATCAGCTTCGCCGGCAAAAAGTCGACCAACAAGAAAAAGGGCCCTCCTCCTAAAGTTGCTCCAAAGCCAAAGAGAAAGATCCACGTGAGCTCGTACACCATGCAAGTCAAGAAGAAAGAGCCCGACTCAGGCGTCCCCGCCAAGCCTGCGGCTCCTAAAGCTCCCACTGGCGCCCCCGCTCCTGTTCAACTTCCAAAAGCCGAGCCTAAGAAACCGAGTGCCCCCAGTGCGACTCCAGCTCCCCCTCCCCCTGCCCCTCCTGCTGCACCCGCTCCAGTCGAAAGCAAAGAAGAAGCACCTGTTGCTCTTGTTGCTTTTGGTCCAGGCTTGGAATCTTTCGAGGTGAACTGCTACGGCGACTTCCAAGTGTCTTGCCCCCACAACATCAGTAGCGATGACCTTGAGGTCAAGGTGACAGGTCCTTCAGGCACGAAGCCTGTGGAAATCGATGAGCATGGAAATGGTCAGTTTTCTTGCTCCTACCTGCCTACAATGGCCGGAGACCACAAGGTGGAGATAAAAGTCAACGGTGTACAGATTCCCGGAAGTCCATTCACCGCCAGTGTCCAGTTTGCAGCGTACACAGACAAATGCAGGGCAGAGGGTCCGGGTCTCGTGTCTGGTACCACGTCCGATCCGTGCAGATTCAAAATCATCGCTAAAGATGGCGCAGGCTACGCTCGCATGCGAATCCACGTCGTCGGTCCATCGAAGGCTGAGCCGATCGAGATGACGGAGAATCCCGCCGACAACTCTGTAGACGTCGTGTACCATCCCTCAGCCTCGGGCGACTACACCATCCGAGTCCTTTGGGGAGATGCAAACGTCCACGGAAGCCCGTTCACCGTTCCCGTTTCTGGCGAGACAGTCAACGACCCCTCAAAGGTCACGGTGACTGGTGACGGTCTCAAGGGAGGAAACGTCAATGAGCCACTGAAGGTGTTCATCGAAGGAGAAGCTGGAGCTGGACCCGGACCTCTTGGAGTTCGCATGGTAGGTCCATCAAAGCCTACCATCATCGCTGATGACTCGAGCGAAGAAGGAGTTGAGCTTACGATCACTTGCCTAGATCCTGGCGACTACCAGCTCATCCTGAGATGGGGACAGGACGAGGTTCCAAGCAGTCCGTACACCGTTACCGTGACAGGCCAAGGACGTGAAAGTCATCCTGAAAAGTGCACCGCTTCAGGTGAGGGAATTTCAACCGGTAAAGTCGGAGACGCCGTGTCCTTCCGAGTGAACATCCCCGATGACGCGGGGCCCGGGAGCCTGGGTGTGTCCGTGTCAGGTCCCCACCCTCCAAAGCCCATAAATATCGTCAACAACGAAGACGGTACGATGGACGTGACCTATCACCCCATCGCTCCCGGCGACTACAAAATTGAAGTGCAGTGGGCCAACCAGCACATTTCCGGTAGTCCCTTCACTGCGTCGGTTTCGGGTCAAGCCGTGCGCAATTCCAAGCAAGTTTTTGCGGAGGGAGACATCTTGACGGCCGGTGAAATGAAGTGCAACCAACTCGGAACGATGACGGTGACACCCAAGGAAGGCAGTGGAGCTGGTCCTCTCCGAGCAAAGATGGAAGGACCCGCAAAAGCGGATTTACAGCTCTCGGCCGGTGAGGGAGGCTGCTTCCTCGTCTCCTTCATTCCCAAGGAGCATGGATCGTATCGTCTCCACCTTCTCTGGGGAGGAGAAGAGGACGACTGTGAGATAAACGGCAGCCCATTCTCAATCGAAGTCAAGAAGGATTAGTGACATCCACGAAACTCTTATAGCCAAAAAGAAATCATACAATGAATCTCAGAAAAATAAAACTCTGTCTTTAAAGAAACAAAACTCTACTTTTTTTTTTAGCAGCGAAAATTGTCAGATCTACGTATGCGCATAGTGTGTTGTTCTTTACCAATCAGTGTAATGTTGTACCTTGTATATTATAAGTCATGCCTTATTAGGAAGAAGATTTGTGTTTTGTACTATGTTGCTCCAGTTTGATAGCAATTAAAATTTTGAATTAGTAACATAATCTTGACATTTGATAGTTCTTTGGCGAGTGACCTTTGCTACTGTATATACAACAGCTGCTGAAGTGTCGAAATAGTTGACACATAACTGGCCTCATACCCGGGCGTTCCTCCTCCTCCTCGAACGCCTGGGTATGAGGCTATAGATGAGAATACCATAGAATACTTAAATTTCAAGAGACGTATGTATATTTGTATAATTTTTGCTAATCAACAGCCAATCTATGAAAATTGAATGTCAGCTACGATATTGTTAATTTCCACGAAATGCTTGTGGATACCATAAACATTATTGGAAATACATGTATATATATATGCCCAGCTAGCCTAACTGATGAACTTAGTATACTATGTCATTTGTGTTAACATCACACTAGCAGTTGTGCACATATATAGCAGCTGTCAAGGAAGCCTACATGCACATGTATTGTAAAAAGGAATCATATTCGTCAATTGATGATTTGTCGGTAAGATGTAAATCTACTTTGCACTCTTGAAAGGCTATGGTTTCTGTCTGAGGAGAGAAATGTCCCAATAAATGCAATATCTCCATTGTTTGCAGGGAGGTTCCACCGTACATAGCTATGCACACAAATGGAATAGATGCCTATTTGTCTAAATACATGATGTTTTGTCTTTGTCCTTCCCCACCAAAGGTACGTACATGCATGTATATATAATCTGTAGCAGTTGTGTACAAAGTTCCATGTTAATGTTACATGTACATATATAGCAAGTGTAAAGCAACCCTGCCTCTATTCTAAAGATCGATCATTTGTCGGCAACTTTACTGTACACTCTTAAAATACTATGATTATGATTTCTGTCTTAGGAGAGAATGACCTAATCAAATTGAATACAATCTCTCCATTATTTGGAGATTCCACTGTACAATAATTGGACTAGATGCCTGTATAGCTTCCATCTGTCTAAATACAATGACATGATGTTTCTCTTTGTCCTTCCCCATTATCAGGATTCAATTTCCTCAAATGCCTGACTCTACAAAATTAATATCCTCATCTTATATTATAGCAGGAAACTAGCATTAATTTGCAAATCGGCCATCAGAAAGTATACTATTACTGAATTTTTGGTTTGGCGATTTGGGATATGGCGTAATAGCAAAGATGTTTATAATAATAGTTTACATTAATTTTGTCTAAATACATGATGTTTTGTCCTGTCCTAACCCACCACGGGCAGGTCCAGTGGCTTCCATTTCCTCAGTACATCAATAATTATACTGCCCTTTGACCTTCCAGTCACACTTACTATTTCAAATTCCCCAAGGAGAGGACATCCTTAATGAAATTAGCCAGGCATGTAATTACATTAGACACAGTAACTGTCAGGTATAAATACACACATCAATGACTAATTGTATATTATGAACTCATCAAGTGTTCATTAATCCCCAGCCAAAAGAGCCAGCTTTTCATTGTGACGTTTCCTTGGTTTGCCCATTTGTGGAGTGTCGGCAGAGTGTACAAGTATCTCTCTTAATTAACCATAGCTTTGGGGTATATACACAAAACATTTATAATGTATACTACTGCCTATACTTTATACACAGAATCTGCATGTTCTAGTGCTTATAAAATTCAATCTGAGAGTGAGGGAGGAGGAGGTCACCTTTCATTGAGAATGTTTTCAGCAAACTTGATGATCTTTCTTTTCTTGTCTGAGCTGGCCGCTGTTGTCCAGTTGTGTTTTCTCTCGGATGGAGGGAGGCACTTCCAAACTTGAGCAACAAACTGGGACAGTGTGCTGTTGTCAACCTCAATTCGGACCTTCATGTTCGTGTGTGAAAGTATATCAATCAGTTCAGATTATAGCAGTATGACACTTTCGTGAATTTCGCTGTTTTGTGCCCATTAAGCAAAAGTTTCTCTGTAAATCTCTATTTTCCACCAATTCACAAGTAGATCAAAGCGCAGTGCTAGCCTCGGTCCAGGCCCTCTCTTGTCAACAAAGCAGGGAGAAGGGAAGAAGAAAAAGAAGAGAAAGGAAAGAGAGAGGGCCTGGGACACTACACAGCATGCTGCAATCTGATTGGTCAGGGTAGTTTGTAGTGTGGTTAAAGGTCTAAGCACCTACTTGGTTTTACTAATGTTTTAGCATTACGTCAGACTTCATTAACGGTGTTCAGATCGTAGTGGTCCAGGCCCTCTCTCGCTTCCTCCGCATTCTTCAGTATCCGGACATGCATACGAGAGAGGGCCTGGATCGAGGCTAAGCGCAGTGCATGCGTATAATATTATAATATGTCTTACACAGCTGTGGCTAGGCTTGGGCAATATCATGATAATTTTGCCCTGTGGTTAATTAGAGCCTTGTAGGATATGTACTTGGTTACACACTCATGCATTAGACTCCATGGAGCTCAGATAACTATTTTGTTAGCCCATGACCCCCTTTCATCATCTGCCTACGCTTATGGTGAACCACCCCCCCCTCCCCCCGTACCCGATAAATAATTTAGTTGCTAGGCAACTGACAATAAAGTATTATATAGCAGACACCCTTGGGACAACCTCCAGTAATAAAATGTGTACACTCACATTGCTATGATATAAGACCAAATCTTTATCGTGGGTGTACTTTGACAACATAATGAAAACCTACCCTCCTTGCTCTTTCGCCTGTAGAGTACAACTCCTGTAGAAGCTCTGCAAAGCTTTGTCGAAAAACTCCATCAAATTTTGTGTACCGCTTGGACATTGCGAGTTGTTCACAGGAAGAGAATGGTAGTGGTAGTTGAGATGGTAGGTTGAGTTTTTTGAGCTCATCGTGGTGAGCCACAATCAATTCCTGAGCTAATTTGAGGGTGTACATCTGCAGAGATGAGATTATCAGGCCGGAGCCTTGATGGCCTCATGCATAGGCTAGTAGCTATGTGTCATCCAAAAATTATCTACAGTGTAACCTCTAATATAGGACAAATTATTAAAATTAAATGCACTTTCAACCTCAGAGAAGAGGACAACTCCCTAGGTGTACCTCGGTGAATCTTCTTCTCTTTGTATCGGTCGGAATGAGATTGCTTTGCTTAACGAGTTCCTTCAATTCGTCCAGTAGGTCACCTTTCTTCTTGATTCTTGATCTCTCTCGCTCATTCTTCTCCTCGCGTGAGATTCGATAGTTGGAATGATAGACATGCATTGCTTCTTCATGGCCAACTTTTTGCTGCTCACTGACTGGGCTGTAATAATTTAACACCGCAATGTTGAGGCCAGTCAAAGTACTGCTAATTAAATACTAGACATCTGCTTCCTGCATTTCAGGAAGCCACGCCTCCAAAAATCTATAAATGACTAATAACTGCCCGCCTGCATCTAAATCGTGAAAGTTGCTGATGAGAAACAATAAAAAATTAAGTTTTCCTGGCCTAATGGGGGGGGGGGGGGGGGGGGGGGACAGAGTAGAAAATAGATTAATACACTGGTATATAGTCTATATACCTTTCTGAGAGTTCTAGCTCCCGAAAAGAATCAGAAAACTCATCATAATCTGTGTGATGTTAACAAATAGTTGTATGCTGTTAGTTTGTATGTTACTGACACTGACAACAAGTGCAAATTATATATATATATTAAGATACTATCACAGTGTGGGTTATGGTGCTATTCTAAAGGCGTACCGTCTGAATCTTCAGAACTGAGTAGATTGGTAGTAACAGTCATGATGTTCTGATGGAGAAAACTCTCGATTTTAGCATAGCTATTGGTCCCTGCATTATTGATATTAAAACAAAACGATTAAAACCTTATGCGCGTGGCAGCACCTTATACACAACAACGGCTATACCATAATAGCTATATAAAACTAGCGGAATATATATACGCGACGCTCGATTGTTGCAGCTGCCACGCTGAGCTAGCTTACCACTGATGCTAGTAGCAGCTGCTTTGTCCATATCCCTAGCCATGTCGTTAGCCCAAGTGTCCATCACTTCGCAGCTGCATCGACTGTTTTCAAAATACGGCAATGCGCATGCTCAGTACGCACCCAGCAGTTGGCATGGACTCGCGCACCTACAAGATATATGGTAATGGTCGTCGTAGGTAGTCCATTAGGTGCCAGACTCCAAACACTGAAATTTCAAAGAATCTAGTCTAGCTTGTCTGGGAAAGAACTGTGGACCCAGACTTATCCATCCCTTAGACAGACCCTCCAGAGTCGGGTATAAATTGTATGCTTGTGTACATATTGTGCACTGCACTATCAGCTTCTTCCTTCTTCCTAGAGACTAGGACTATACTAGAGGGAAGACAAGAAATGAAACACATGCTAGCTCTCTACATACTATACTATCTCATCTACACACACTCACACTATGGCATACACACAAAAAGTAAAAAAATTGTGGCACTAATAAGGCAGAGAAATAGCTGCCTAATCTAATGTGCATATCATATGTGCAAAGTCATGTACGTACATGTACATGTAGTTGTGTGTATAGGTATAGCTTTCCTAATAAGGGAGGGAGAGCAGCAGATGTCTACACTACTCTACAATGTCCACATAATTGTGGCACTTGTATTCCTAATTGTTGTAGGTTAGATAACGATCATTCCCAGTCATTATCTTCATTCAAGAACATAAGACAATAATATGTATGGGTGTAACAAGATAATAATAATAATATTATTATGGATCAATGCATGGGAGCGTAGTATTGGTTTAGAGATCAGATATAGATATAATGATTGTGATGATATTAAAAAATGATGTTGATCAGATCACAAAAACAAATTAATTGTCTTGATAATTAACTGAACGAAATGATTGTGATTATTTCTGATGAATTGAGTCTTCAAACCAGAAGCTAAGAGAGAGAGTTTCTTTGTCACTGATCTGCATTAGTCAAACCACAATACATTATTTATTTTACAGGTATGTTCGATTATAAATTTAAGGTTGAATTTACATGTATACATATAGCTACATGTACATGTACCTTGTTGTTAAAAGGTCAGCCTCGATTCAACCGATAGTCTCAAGAGAAAATGGCAGAGGAATTTGAGACGGCCGACCATAACTGGCTAATGTCTCTCTATACCTCCTTATCAGCTTCAAAGCTAAGCGAAGAGTGTTAATCTGTAGAGCAAGAATAATTATATATATAGTCACAGAAACCAATGATAAATTTTACAAACAATGTTTATAATATATACATGCAGGATAAAAAGAGGCAGGGTATAATAACAGAAGTCACTGAAATACAATACTTGTGTTACTTGTACAAACTTTAATGCCTAACACCATGGTAATATAATTGCAGGTTTTTCAGACCCGCCGGCATCACTCACCTACCGTTTTATGAGGTCAAAGGTCAAAATCATGATGTGCCCCTGCACCATATATATTACATATCATGTGATATATCCCCGTATTTAACGTCAGCTTGTGTAACTATCAAGTGTATATAGATCATAGAGATCAAGTTCATGATAAGGTGTCCATGCATGTATATACATTTTATGCACATGTATGCATAATGCAGTGATCGCCAGGCCTGCCGGACCTTCTGCTATGCCTATGAAGATCTTAATCGAGGTACATTCGACCATGCAGAAGGTCTTGCAACTATTACATGTGTAGCTATGCCACAAAGTGAAGATATCTACCTCTGTAAACCTCTTCATTTTCTCTTCGTCTTCAATGAGATCACTGATTTTTATCAGCTCTGCTAGTTCTAACTTGAGTTGGTGCATGTTCATAATCCTCTGTCTCTCGCGTCTGTTCTTACTTTCACGTTCAATGTCCAAAACGCTATACCCGTCAGCATCACAGAATATTAATTTTCTCTGAATACCTGGATTACTAAAACTTTTTGCACTGTAAAGAAATAAGGGAGCATATACATGTAGATACATTTTTTTTCGAAGATCATTAACTTTTATGATTTTTTTTTATATTAAAAATTAATTGTCCCACCTTTTTACATCTGAATCTTGAAGTTCAATTTCTTCGCAGACCCATCCATTGTAAAAACCTGTGTAAAATACTTATTATTGGCATGTTGCAACGGCATCAAAGTTGAGTTATTAACCATCATCATCGCCAAACTGCTCGCCAGCCGAGAAACCATCGGGCCCTATATATACGTACATGTATATATGTGTGCATTTAATAGTACAGTACTAAGTAATTGCAAACAGCTGATCGCTTACCCGCACCGGCACCGTCGCTGAAAGCAGCTGTTGCCACTTCACTTTGCATCGTGGTAAACTTTTATCGTGGCTGTAGCTACTATAAAATGTGTATGCTACTGCACTGCTTGCTGCATGTGTCCACCTATTGAATGCATGGCTCAGTGGTGATAATACGAACGTGCGTCGCGATGTGCAATCATTAGCCTCGTGCCCAGGCCTTCGAGGGGAGGGGGCGGCGCAATGAGACCAAAAGTGGGAGGGGCTAATTATCCAACAATGGCGAGGTGGACTGCTCTTCACAGCAGCAAGGCTTATGGCGAGAAGTTCATGCTCCTTTACTCTCCAATATGGATGGGATTCCTCGCCATTGTGGTGATCCGGAAGTGGTATGAAGACTTTCGTCCTTTTGATTACGTCTGGGTAGGACTTGCTATCTCTCTGCCTTGTATTGTATTACCATTCATACTTGCTGGACCAGGAGAGAAAAGTACTCCACCTTTGCAGCGATACATTATCAAGGCCAACGTATTTATTGGCATCGTAGGCTACATAGGGAACCACTTCAACACACACTACTTTTATAAGGTGCTAGGAGTGAGATATACCGGACCACTAGGACCAGGTATGGGACCAGAGATCAATCAAGTGCCGGTATCAATGTACCTTATGACCCACGTCTATTTTATGTCTTACCACGTCCTGGCCACACCTCTTTTACGAGTGGTGCAAACATCATTTCAGAAGTCATCGCCACTTCTTCAGTCCGTTGCTATGGGCGTGGTCGTAATCGTCGTAGCATTACTAACAGCATTTGCTGAAACATGGACGATCAGCAGTTTTCCTTACTACACATACCCGGACTACCACGAAATGCTCACCAAAGGCACAGTCTTTTACGGGACATTTTTCGTTGTGACATTTCCTTGGTTTGCCCGTTTGGACGAGGATCCTTTAAAGCTGTGGAGTGTTGGGAGAGTGGTGATGGAAGCACTGGCAGCCATGATGACTGTGCTGCTCTGTGAGGACATTTGGAGACTGATTTTTGAGTATTTTAACCTCACTGAACACAAAGGAGTACCTTATGCTTAAAACTATTGTTATTAAAAAAAATTTAAAGGCTGATCTAAAGATATAATGGTGTGTGTGGGGGGGGGGGGGGGCATTAATAATTAATGACACGGAATTCATAACAGTCATTGTCAATGACCTACTTTCGTCATCAGCCTACCCTATCCCCTCCAGTAGCCAGCGATTTGCCTATAAAAACATTGGTTTCTAAGCAACCATCAACAAACATAATACATGCATTATACATATATACATGTGCACGTACATTATGCATTATGCATATACATGCATATATACACATACATAATATGTATGTACACCTTATTATGAGCTAGTGCTCTATGATTCTCTAAGTTCCTTTATGGTCGGCCTGTTACTGCCATTTTCTCGTAAGAATAAGTGGATGTTGTCTTAATTGAATCCAGGCTGTCCTTTGATATATATTATATTATCTAGAGTATTATTATAATAAAAAATTCTGTTTAGCCTTGTTTCTAGGACAACCACAAGTATGTATGAGCCATAATTACTTCCCATGGGGCAAAAGGACATTATAGTCCATAATAAACTTACCCTAGGGTATTACTTTTTACCAATGAGATTATGGCAACATAAATAAACCTCCCCAACTATACAACATAAATTCATGATCCAACATTCCTGAGTTAATAATGTTATTGTCCTTCAACTAATGCAGACCAGTGACATAGAAACTCTCTCTCTGTCTCTCTCTCTCTCTCTCTCTCTCTCTCTCTCTCTCTCTCTCTCTCTCTCTCTCTCTCTCTCTCTCTCTCTCTCTCTCTCTCTCTCTCTCTCTCTCCTCTCTTTCTCTTCTGGTTTGGAATAGTCAAGTGACTCACTTATCAGTAAAAACAGGAGCTTATAAGCTACTATATAGTAAAGATCAGTTCAGTATGAAATTCACAGGACAATTAATTTTAATTTGTTTGTGATTCAATTTCTCATTTAAATTATTGTATCTGATCTCTGAACTAATATACTACAGTCCCATCCATATTTTTTTTATCACATCCATTCATTGCTTGAATGCAGATAATGATCGCTATCTAACCTACAACAATTAGGAATACAAGTGCCACAAGAATGTGTACATGAAACACAGTGTACAAACTGTAGCATGGACATCTGCTGCTCTCAGCTCCCTAGCTAGCTATGTCTTAGTGCCACCGTTTATACCACAGTGTGTGTGTGTGTGTGTGTGTGTGAGAGAGAGAGAGAGAGAGAGAGAGAGAGAGAGAGAGAGAGAGAGAGAGAGAGAGAGAGGAGGGGGGGGGGGGGGGGGGGAGAATGTGTGTGTGTGTGTGTGTGTAGAAGGGTTAGTACATGTACAGTATATGGAGGGCTAGTAAATGTTTTTAATTCTCTAGTATAGCAATTGCTATGTTGATAGAACCACAACAATCTCTTGATTTTTTTTAAGGCAGAAGCTGATAGTGCACAATAATATTGTAATATTGTGCACTATCAGGTCCTTTAGGCTTGTCACATGTATATTGTCAATATACATGTGACATCCTAAAGGACCAATTTAAATACAGTATTAATCATTTATATCACTCTGGAGGGTCTGTCTGAGGGATACATGTAAGTCTGGTAGACAAGACTAGACGATGACACCAGGCATGCAGGCGGCTCATAAGCTCCTGATGACACCTAGACTACCTACGACGACCACTACCATAATATCTCTAGGCGCAGCGACTTCTAGGTATATACGTACTGAGCATGCGCATTGCGGTATTTGAGCACAATCGATGCAGCTGCGAAGTGCTAGTGATGGACACTTGGGCTAACGACATCGCTAAGGATATGGAACAAGCAGCTGCTAGTGGTATCTAAGCGTGGCAGCTGCAACAATCGAGCATTGCTTATAATAGCCTACCGCTAGTTTTATATGTAGTATAGGGTTGTTATTGCAACGTTGATACAGACATTAATAATTTTTTTGTGCTGCCTCGCGCATAAAGTTTTCATCGTTTCGTGTATCAATATAAATGCAGGGACCAACAGCTATGATCATATCGAGACGGTTACTACCGATCAACCCGGTGCTGATTCTTCTGAAGATTCCGACGGTACGCCTGTTGAATAACCCTACGGCCATATTGCACTTGTTTTTAGCGTCAGTAACATACATAGCTACAAACTAACAGCTATAAATATAATATTATATTCGTTAACATCGATATCACACAGACTTTGAGGAAATTAAACGTAAGAATAGGAATAAGAAAGAGCAACTAAGAAGTACCAAGCTAGGTAACCAACTGAACGAGTTGAAGAAAACGGTTTTTAAGCAAAGCGATCTCCTTCCCATCGATGCAAAGAGCCTAAGAGAAACTGAGGTACACCTTGCAATTACCAACAATTTTTGTCCTTATAAATAGGGAGTTGTCCTCTTCTCTCGGAGATTGAAAATGTATAGATAGATAGATAGATAGATAAACTTTTAATGTCACACATAGAGAAATATGCATCAGGCCAGTGAGACCCACGTGACACAATAAATACTGTAACTGATACCATAGGATGAAATATAAACATAGACGTAGACTTGACAAAAAAGAGAAAAGTGATTAATGAACACGAAAAAGGTATATACAAACATTCAAAATTATTAACATGGAGAGTTATTACTACATAATTTAAGACAATTCAGAGTTGAAGAGATAGAGAGGGTGTGCGCGTAATATTTTTGTATATATATTTTGACATGACACAGGTGACAAACATTCTCAGAAATCAGGGTATATAGGGAGTACTTATGTTTTTATTAGCGTGATATAAAAATCGAGTAAGTGCACAAAAATTAGGGTAAAGAGTATGTTTTTATTAGTGCGATATAAAAATCAATTATGTGTACAGAAATTTTCAATTTTAGGGTAAAGAGTATGTTTTTATTAGTGTGATATAAAATCAAGTAAGTGCACAGAAATTTTAAAAAATCAGTTTATTTTATTTTATTTTATATATATATATATATTTTTTTTTTCAAGCTAGCGCCACACTAAGTAGAAAAAATGCCCGGAGAAGGGGGTGCGTGTATATA
The DNA here is from genome assembly GCA_965261245.1 of Spirochaetia bacterium. Lineage (GTDB taxonomy): Bacteria > Spirochaetota > Spirochaetia. The sequence continues at coordinate 161,846 of OZ253446.1, forward strand.
GCTGCCGGAAGTAGGATTGATTTCGTTGTTGAATCGAAGCTTATGAAGTGAGCACCCTCCTATAACCCTAACAAAACCTGTCTAGCATATACATGTGTGGTTCACTTAAAGTGACAGTCCTAATCGGACTGTCACTTAAAGTGAACCATAAACACTGTACCCTGAGTGCAGAAAAGAAAGCATGCTGTGTTATAAAGATACTGGGCCCATACTTCCCATGTGTAACTAGTATACATATGTATTTACTATAGGCACCTAATTAACACCTCCAACGTTATCAAACAGTGAGGTAAAAGTGTAGTATTCTGCAGTACATGCATATGGCTTGTGTTGATAACACCACAAAATCGACCGTAACTTCTCACAGAAACCGTAAATCAAAAATCCCCGCCATCAAAACTCTAGTTTTTTTTCTGCCTACATGCTCATACATGCTCATATAAAAATTATCCCCCAAAACCTTCCCAGTTCCACAAATCATTTGATTATATTATTTATTTATTTATATAACTATTTTTTTTTTTTCTATATACTTAGTGTGTAACAAGCTACCGCCACACTAAGTAGAAAAATGCCCGAAGAAGGGGGTGCGTGTAGCTTCCGGAGGCAAGAATGATGTCATTGTTCAATAGGTGTGGTGAAGTAAGCACCCTCCTATAACCCTAACAAAATCTGTCTTTTATATATATATTTTTTTTTTTTTTTTTTAGTGTGATAATATAAAAATCAAGTATATAAGTGCGCTGCGTATGGGTAAGATAAAATTCAGTTTGGCATGAGATCAAGAGTGAGTGTGATTCATCAAAACATGGGCGTATATTTGAGCTAGTATGAAGGTGAGTAAGAGCGTGACTTATTGGCATGGGATAAGTATTTAAGTTCGGCAAGAGAATGAGCTTGACTTGAGCTTGAAGCAGGATAAGAATTACTTAGTGTATGATATGTTGGAAGGTGAGTGATTTTTTGTATGTATATATTTTGGCATGAGACAGGTGACAAAACATTTAGAAAATTCAGGGTAGTATAGAAAAGTTAACGTTTGGGGCAAGATGATTTGTCCTTTATATATATATAGTTGTTGTTTTTTTGTGTATATATTGTGTCCTTTATTAGAGGTTACACTGTAGATGAGGTTTTGGATGACACATGTATATACCGTATAGCGGGTAAATTTCGTGGGGTGCTAATTTTCGTTATTGACTTGGCAGTCACGAAAATTTCCACTCACGAAAATTAATGACTAGATACTAATACGCGCGCGCACAAGCGCTAAGTCATGAAAATTAATTCTGAAGGCTCATCTTGACTTTAAAATTACCAGCCATATGCGGGGGACGGTACATCAAGCCATTCAGGCTATAGGCTTTAAATTTATATAATCTCAATTCTGCAGATGAACACCCTCATATTAGCTCAAGAATTGATTGTGGCTCACCACGATGAGCTCAAAAAACTCAGCCTGCCATCTCAACTACCACTACCATTCTCTTCCTGTGGACAAGTTCCAATGTCCAAGCAATGCAAAAAATTTGATGGAGTGTTTCGACAAAGCTTTGCAGAGCTTCTACAGGAATTGTACTCTACAGGCGAGAGAGTAAAGAGGGTAGGTTTACATTATGTTGTCAAAGTATGTATATATACACACCCCTGATAAACATTTGGTCTTACATCATATAACTGCATATCCACTATATCTTTCATGAGAGAAGGATTTTGTGGAAAATTGAGATTTTACATTTAATTATATAGAACCTTTTTCCTGATAGGTACAACGCAGTGAAATTCATGAAAGTTTCCCACTACATGGTATTATGTGTATACACATACTGATTAATATTATCCTTTCACACATGAACATGAAGGTCCGAATTGAGGTTGACAACAGCACACTGTCCCAGTTTGTTGCTCAAGTTTGGAAGTGCCTCCCTCCATCCGAGAGAAAACACAACTGGACAAAAGCGGCCAGCTCAGACAAGAAAAGGAAGATCATCAAGTTTGCTGAAAACATTCTCAATGAAAGGTGACCTTCTCCACCCTCACTCTCAGATTGAATTTTATAAACACTAGAACATGAAGATTCTGTGTATAAAGTATAGACAGTAGTATATATATACAACATTCACATGACATTGTATATATGGTAAATGTCTTTGTGTACCCCAAAGCTACCATATTATTACATGTATGTAAGTTGAAGAGATGAGAAGAGAGATCGTAACTTTATCAAAGTAACAAATTAAGCCAATGTCTAACATGTATGACAGACACAATGAGAGAATATTTCAGTATCAAATTAAAATCTACAAGCAAAGGAGACAGTGTCTGACATGTACAAATGAAGTACTTGTATAATAATATACATACTAGTTAGGTTATGTGTACAATCATGACATTGTGATGTATGAGTGGAGTCATCATTATCTTATTGTTGGAGTCCAAAATACTTGAGATTTCGATCCATCGCCACTGAAGCGACAAACGAAGCATTTCTTCCAAAACGGACACCAGTTACTAGTCCAGTGTGCTCTGTACAAGCAATAATAATGTGATGAATGTAGTGCACAATGACACTTTCTCTCTCTCTCTCTCTCTCTCCCTCTCTTTCTCTCTCTCTCTCTCCCTCCCTCCCTCTCTCTCTTTCACAAACACACTATTGCTCACACACCTGTAAAAGCCTTGAGGCGGTACCACTGCTTGCACAAGTAGATCCTGTGAGAGATAGAAAGGCCACAGTAATAATTGTCCTTTGTGAATTAATAATTACTATGATTGTCTTACTGAATGTCTGTTCCAGCCACAGCCAGATAAGTACCAGTCTGGTCAAAACAGAGGTTCTGAACCTGAGAGGGAGGAGAGAGAGAGAGATGGTGAAAAGAAAGAAGGAGGGGGGAGAGAGAGAGAGAGAGAGAGAGAGAGAGAGAGAGAGGGAGAGAGAGAGGGAGAGAGAGAGGGAGAGAGAGAGGGAGAGAGAGAGAGGTTCACATACCTGATATCTTGGTTCAAGTTCGATGGTTTTAAAGTTTTTCAGTTTCCTCAAATCCCACAGTTTCACAACAGAATCATCAGCAGCAGTGGCTAAATAGTAACTACACAAAAAAAATAAAAGAGAGGAAAAAATAAAATTATATATACCTTCAATCAACTGTGTATCTACAGGAGCTAACAATGTCATTTCATGACACTTACCCGTTCTCAGAGAAGGAAATGCTAGTGACCTTTCCTGAGTGTCCAGGGAAGTTGGCAACATTGGCTCTCTCCTTCAAATCCCAGATCTTTACAATACTGTAAAAAAATAATAATATAAATGATAGGTTACCCAACTTATCAGTACTAATGCATAATGCAATGCGGTGGTAACATGAGGAGTTGCTATGCAACACTATATAGATGGTTTGAGATAGTAAGGATATTATGGGTATGTAGTTAAGGACCTATGCACTTGTACATACCTGTCAGATGTTCCTGTTCCAAAGATTAGACCATCAGGATGAAACTGAGAACATGTTAGAGCTAAAGAGAGGGAAAGAGAGAGAGAGAGAGAGGGAAAGGGAAAGAGAGAGAGGAGGTGGTTAAAATTTTGTTAATACACACAAGTAAAATTACAAACATTTAAGTAGCATACCTCCAGAGGATGATGGATCGTTGCCCTTGGTGATGACACGACCAGAACGAATATCAGTGAAAGCCCAGTACTACAGAGAGAGAGAGAGAGAGAATAGATAGAAGTTGTATGTACCACGGACAGAAAAGCAACCAATTGGAATGTGTAGAATACAAAAGACACAATGCAGCTAGTAACATTTCATACCTGATCTAAAGATGAACTCAATAAAAAGTCCCCAGTAGCATGCAAACTGATCCCAGTGACTGGTCCTTCGTGGGCCTGTGAGGAAGGGGAGGGGTGGGGTGTGGTATACACAACTTAATCATAATTATTACACGTATATTGTACAGCACAAATCAATAAAAAGTTGAAGTTTTCGTGCCGTGCCGTGCCGTTTCAACGGCGTGCGCCGGCCGTTTCGATCTCGTGCCGTTTCGTTTTGTTCGCGCGTTTCCGTTTTCATGTGTGCATGCGCATTGATTATAATATATGCGTACGTACGTACGGCGCGCGCACGTACAATAATGCACGTTTGGTCACGCCCATCGATCACGATCACACGCATTATTAAATGCACGCGTTTAATAGAAAACGCTTCCGCATATCGTTCCGCTTCGTTTTCGTGTCGTTTCGTCGCCGTTTTCGTTTCGTTGGCACGGAACGGAACGAAAACTTCAACTTTTTATTGATTGGTACTGTACATGTATATAGATCTACATCCTTATTACACAGCAGTATAGTGTTCGTTGTTTTGTTGATTTTTTTTACGAGTTTTGGTATCTCAGAGGACATGAGTAAAATCACATGACTATCAGACGAAAGATGGTGTTAGCAGTAAGAAATTTCATCACCGATACCAAAGAATAAATGTTACACTAATCATACTAAACATGCCACCGCACACCATATTATTGTCCATACACACACACATATGTGACAGGCATACCTTGATCGTAGAATTACAGGTATTCATGTCCACGTTCCACACACGGATAGTACTATCTGCAGATGCGGACACCGCAAGATCCTGAAATACAAACATACAATCATGTTACGTAGATAGATAGAAATCATACTTAGAGTTTGATAGAGTGACAAAAATATTTATCAGAATATATGTTTCAGTGGAAAAGGCTAGTGTCCTACTGTATTAGGTTGTATGAGTCTGTGCGTGTGAGTGACTTTGTTACTCTCTCTCTCGCTCCCCCCCCCCCCCCCCCCCCCCTCTCTCTCTCTCTCTCTCGCTCCCTCTCTCTCTCTCTCTCCTTAAGCTCCTACTGGTGACATGCAAGTTTGGTATCTCAGAGGACATGAGTAAAATCACATTACTATCAGACGAAAGATGGTGTTAGCAGTTAAGAAATTTCATCACCGATACCAAAGAATGAACATGAAATCAACAGTAGTAGTACTGTATACTCTATACTCCCTTGCAGCAGGTGCTCACCTAGCACTATAATGTACATGTAAGAGTTTCTGGTGTGGTGTGCACTATTTAGAAATACACAAATACTTTATATCTACCATTCCATTATAGTAGTACGGCATATCCCAGGAGGAGTCGGTTGTGCACTAAGCAGTGACAAATATGAATACTCATTGTAGAGATTAGTAGTTTAAAAGTGGAATAAGCTGTAGCCCTTGTATAATTTGGCTACTGGGAAAGGGGTCGAGTACCCAATGGTCTGTATTAAACACGGTTTAGAGTTTAGGAAACACACCTCTCTTGGGTGGTAGACGACACAGGTGACCTTCTTTGAGTGACCTTTAAGAGTAGCAACGATTTGACCGGAATCTTTATCAAACACAACAGCATTCTTGTCAGCACCGCCTTTAATTAGTGGGGAGTGAAAGGAGGTAAAGGAGTGACGAGAGGGAGAGAGAAAAAGTGAAAGAGAGAGAGAGAGAGAGAGAGAGAGGGAGACTCATCACAAGGAATGAAAACATCAAAATGTCCTCACCAGTAATAGCTCTTGAAGAATCTCCTGAAAGATCCAAAGCCAAGATGCCCGGTACACTGGCACTGTGCAAACCCTGTAAACAGAGCACAGATCAACCGCTAGCCAGAGAGTACTCACAGTAGAAACACTACTATATACACATACTGGGTGACTAGCAATCTGCTGAAAGTTGGTGATGTCGTCCGCAGTCGTGAGGCCTTCGGGGACTTTCTTTCCACGCTGAAAAGTGGGAAAAGTGAAACAACCTTTGAAAACTTTTCTGGTTTGTATGTACATGCATGTGTACTCAGTAAACAGGGTTCTCCCTAAAGCGTGTATCTAACTTTGATGTGGTCATTTTAATTAGATAGATATAACAACAATTTTTCTTTGATCTTTTAACCACTACTGGTGAGGCAGAGCATGGGGAGAACCCTGAGTAAATTAAAATTAAAAGACATACCCTCTTTCTCTCGGATGTAAGCAACGCTGCAGTCTCTTGAAGCTAAATAATGAAATGAGAAAATAAAGCTTAAAAGCTTATAGGTAAATATGGTGGTGAGCATAATATGAATATTGTGCAAGTTTGGTATCTCAGAGGACACGAGTAAAATCACATTACTATCAGACGAAAGATGGTGTTAGCAGTAAGAAATTTCATCACCGATACCAAAGAATGAACAGAAAGTAAAAAGTAGCCATTACTGGATACTCTGATACTCCTTACTCTATTGCATGAGTTGATCACCCAGCAAATAGACGTTACTTTATAGAGCTGAATTTTAAACTCACCTTTTGAATAACTGTATCTGGAATGTCACCAGTAGGAGCCTAAAGAGAGAGAATAACAAAATCATTCACATGCACAGAGTCATACATGTACAACCTTATACAGTATGGGATAAACAAATAGTACAATGTACACATGCATTTATACCCCAGTCTCCATTGGCACATCGTGAGCAGGTTGCATCTGGTCACCAGGTGCCTGCAAAGGAACATAGAAAATTGTCATCAACAGCAGATAATTCATTTTCAATTGTTCCCCACACAATAACCAGCCCCCTTCTACCCAAATAAAGGCATTTCAACACACACACACACACACACACACGCACTTACTCGTTCAGCTCCTCCAGCGACATATCCAGCTGCTTGAGGTTTGAGTGTCGCTAAAGCTGTGTGGGGAAAACCCAGTAATTAAAGTGTTAATTACACACAACGAGTTGTGTAGGCAGAAAGAGGCATGCTAGGGGTATCTCAGAGGACATGAGTAAAATCATAAGGTTTGTTTTCAGACGAAAGATGGTGTTATAGCAGTAGTTGTTTCATCACAGATACCCAATGAGGAGGAGAAAGAAAGAGAGACACACAATTCTAAATAGAGCCCACTCACCCTCTCTGGCAGCAGTGACCTCCTTGGTCAACCTGGCTATGACTCTGCACGCTGCATCGTGCTGGTACAGTGCATGTGACAACTCTGCAATGTAGAAAGAGCATTAGTTACGTGGCAAGTTATATATGTACATGTAGGTCATGTTATACAACTGCGTGACTGTACAACAATATATACTGCATGGCAGAAAATGTTCAACAGTTGACATACTAGTGAGGTATTTGCTTCGAAAATTTTGAGCACAATGTAAATGTACATGTATAGTGTACCATATAGCGGGAAAGTTTGGCGAGCATTAAATTTGGCAAATTAGCTCTCAGTAGGTATTAGCGAAATATTTGGCAATCTGAATTCTCAGCAGTATCGGTGCGTGTGCAATAATCTATATTGGCGAGTTTTTAATTTGGCGACCTTTACCGAATTCGCCAAATCGCTATATATATGGCAGTACTCAATAATGTGATGAAAATATTTTCCCCGAAAAATTAACCAATGCAAATTTTTACTGCTGACAATTTCCTGCTCTCGTTAAGCACAGTAGGTTTGTTCCATTACCTTGTCTTGCTGTCTGTAGTTGTTGCCTCAGGGTGAAACTGTGTAGCATGCAGGCATCCTGAGGAACAAAAGGTCAAAGGTGATACCAGCACATGTGAATAACAGTAGTTTTTGTTTGTGTAGAACAAAACTGTAAAAGGCACCTCAGAATTTGATGGTATGAAGTGATCATGATGCATGCTACATGTACATGAGCATACAATCACCATTAGCATGATCTCGTCATAGATGCCAAAAATAAAATCAGCCTAAATTTATAGAGATGCATACCCATTCATCTTGTAGTAGCTTCAAAATGGCTGGAATACTGGTTGCAGAGGGTGGGCGGGGCTTAACGAGAGGATTTGCTGAATGAAACAAAAAAAAAAAAATTTAAGGTGGGTGCGTATTAATTAGAATACCCACCAACTCGTGATTTGCGCGGGTACCTTTAATCTCCAATAGCTGGTCCTCCGTAAGCGGTTCTCCATTGATTGGATCTGTGCCATTTTCATGAATGTACTTGACGACCAGCCTCCGCTCGAACACGTTGCTTGACACTGGAGAAAGAACCGGCTCTTCTGGTACCTCGTTGCAGACTGCAAGATAGCAAAGGGTGGTGGTCAATAATAAATGGTTTAAAATTACATATTTTTCTCAAAAAAAGAGAGAAAGCAAACGAAAATAACTCACGGGAACATACGAGCGCCATTTTCACAGCTTTTTAGTGCAGCAAAAATATGCACGTGGCACAATTGAGGTTTGCAAGTCCGATTCCCGCGACACGATTCCCATTCCATCTTACAAAGTTCGACCACGCCTACCATTAGCCTTCGTCCCCACTATACTGAGAAGAGTTTCTCCTGGTACAGCCAGCTACATCTAGCTACTACCCGATACTGTGGCTAACTGCCTGTTACAGTGTTTCGGACCAGCTTCACTCCACTCCATTGCCAAGATGCTGTCTCGAATGGTGAAAGAGCACCAGGAAAAACAAGTTGCCTTTAGAGAGCAGCAAGAGAAGAAGAGGAAAATAGCCATAGCTTCTGTCCAAAAGTGCACCGGTGCGATGGTGGACTCGCTCAATGGGAGCGTGGAACGAGCCTATGAGAACCAGAGAAAGCTGGACAAAGAAGCTAAAACACTTCAGAGTCACTCAGCCAAGTATGTGAAGCAGACTGCTCAGTGGCTGAATCTTGTCGAAGGCTTCCACAAGAATTTAAAGAGTTTGGGAGATCTGGAACAATGGGCCAAGACGATCGAGGCTGATATGCAGACTATAGTCGGAACATTAGAGTATGCCTATAGGGGATCTGGAGAGGTGCATGTACTACACGAAGGGGAGAACCCTTAATTAATTTGTTAAATTGTGTGATAATTAATTTTGTCAAGTCTCTGTTCTGATTGTGTTTGAAAATGCTCACCAAAGCAATGCATGATGAAGGAGGACCATAATGTCGTGTTCAGCCATCCAAACAAAATTATTATATACTAGGAAGACTGGATTAAATAAGAATATAGAATACTATCTGCCAGGAGCGCAAAATGAAGAGGGGAGGAGCGCAACACAACCACTCCCTTGATTTAAATTCAAGTTTTTACCCACACTAGTCGTGTTACTAAATTTATGCGCTCCTGCATCCGCAATGAGCTGTGCTATTATATAAACTACACCATGTGAAGAAAGCTTGGCCCGGGCTGATAATATTTTATCTAGTTTTAAGAGAGAAAAGGGAGTATATACATGTACATGTAGCCTCATTAAAATTAATGATAAGCTCAAATAAGTGACAGGGTTGCCGTCAACATGCGTACACTATATCTTAGAGTTCTCATAAGCTATTCTAACTTTAGCATAATCTTCCTTCAGTCGTTCATCGTCTGGGCTCAGTTTCAGAGCAGCATTAAAGTCTTGTTCTGCCAGACCAAGTTCACCCACGTTGGCATAGGCCGTCCCTCTCCTCACAAACACCTTAGCTCGTGATGCATAGTTGGAAGGAACAACGGGATAAAAGAGCTCCAGAGCCCGAGTACAATCACTGATGCAGCTGTTGTCCTCACCCCTGGCCAAGAAACAGGCGGCTCTGTTCGAAAAGAGGTGAGGTAGGGCAGGGTTGAGCTTAAGAGCTTCCGTAAAAGCGTTGATAGCTCCCTCGTAGTTGCCCACCTTGAAAAGTTCAATTCCTTTGTCCTTGAGAAACTCCGGGTTTCTTTCGTTGATTGATCCTCCTTCCTTACCTTCTGTTTTTATTTGCCTAGCCGCTGCCATTTTTGTCAACCATGCTTGTTCTTCTTCTTCTTTCGACTCCCTTGCTGCTGTGGGGAAGGCACGTGGAGTGAAGCGAACCTGAATGTTGCCTCCGCTGCGAGGTGGAGGAGGTTTATGCTTCTTTAAACCCTTCTCATTCTTGCTATTTGTGTTCTGAATCACTTTTTTCTTCACAGCTGTCACTGTCTCCTCCTTTTCGACCGGCTTTTGTTTGGCTTTTTGCCATTCCTCCAACTCTTTATCTGTTTTATCTCTCTCAGTCTGCTTCTCTCGGGCAATCCTCTCTCGCTCCTCTTCCTCCAACCTCATCTGTTGTCGGATCGCAAACTGTTCTTCTTCTCTTTTCCGCTTTGCTCTTTGTTCAGCCAATTCCTTTGCTGATTTGTGAGCGTGATCAACAGCTTCTGATCGTCTCTCAATCATCTTTTCCTTGTCCTCTGCCTCTTCGGAATTTAACCTACCCCACAACCCCGGCTCCTTCTTGACAAGAGTAAAATTGATGACTCCATCTCCCACTCTTGCAACACACCTTTCTTCAATTACAGGGGCAAAGAGGAGAACCTCAAAGAGATAGGGAGGATAGCTGACTTTGACGTATCTGTCTGTGGAGAAGATGTCTGCTTTGCTTCCCTTGACGCCCTTCAGTGGCACAGTTATGATCACTTCAATTTCAGTCTCCTTCCAAGCGAAGTCCTTTACAAGGATGGGCATGGCTTCTATGCTTTAATTCACCTTGCCTAAAGTAAGAAGTCAGTTAAATTATCTTACTTCATACATTAATTTCATTTAAGGATACTGAGCTGCTCCTGATGTGTTACATTTAATACCACTCACCTGCACTGTTGTCAATAGGTGGGCGTCAAATCTGCAGACCACATTAGGTGGGCATCATTTAGAAAGCCTGTTGGTGCGCATTATTTCGAAACACATCCCCCATCCACATGGCGAGTGCTGGCAGTTACGGATCTCTGCTGAGAGCAGTCCGACCACTCTGCGCTCGAAGCTGCAATACAAGAGCCGTATCGTCATCGACATCCTTGTTGCATACAAGCAGATACTACTCCCGTGGCGCATGCGCAAGTACCAGACTCCAGCCTGCTAGACTACCACAAACCTTGACCTCTCCAGCCCCTTGGCTAAACAGCCTGCGCCCAAGTCAAGCTAAGAACCTCACTGCATTTCACATCTTATCAATCTCGAGGCATCTTAGCTATGGTATGAGATACACTTACAGTTATAACAGCAAAATCTTGTGTAGTTAAAGGGGGTACATATATAGGAGTGATGAATTACTAATAAACGTAGTATTAAACAGCGTTCCAGTAGGATGATGTAAACTAATTGAAATCAAGCTTATGAAGCAATTTCCGTCCATAATAAAACCTCAAAAAAAACACAACAAATTTGTGGTTATTAAAACTTCATCAAAAGAAAACAATAATCTTGAGAGTGGTACCGTGCGCCACTCTTCTGCTCTTTAGTGACTTCCCTGCTATTTGTACACATGCTAATTTTTGTTGTTGTATTCTGTGATTGGTTTGTTGCAGATGGTGGTAGCAGTCTGTTGCAAGTTGTTGATGGTGAACTAAAGACAGAGTCTGGTGTGAAGGATCGTCAACTCCAGCTGCTCAGCTCCATCATCAGCGACGTCTCCGAGACAAACAAACAACTCCTAACAAAACTCAACTGCACTACAAAACGTAACTCTGAAGTAACACTTAACGTAGATCGGGAAACTTTCAACGTTAAAATTTTTTCGATGGTCATTGCGAACATTGAAAACTTAACCCGCTAAAATTTACCACGCTGTATTATACTTAGTACTTGTGATTGTCCTTTGTCGAAACTTTTTTAATGCTAAAATTTACCACGCTATATTATACTTAGTACTTGGGATTGTCCTTTGTCGAAACTTTTTTAATGCTAAAATTTACCACGCTATATTATACTTAGTACTTGGGATTGTCCTTTGTCGAAACTTTTTTAATTCTAAAATTTAACCGATTAAAATTTCAGCCGACGAAAATTTCCCGATCTATTGTAGTACATGTACGTAAAACTGCTATTTTGGGAGGGAAATGGGTTGGACAACCCTTTGTCCCATTCTCCCTATGTAATTTAACTCCATTTCATGTATACATATCGTTAATCTTCTGATTTACAGTATAGTAGGCTTATCCTCTACGGATATGTCTTAGGTGTGCTCCTCCTCCCCCCTTCACACACACACACACGCACACACACACACACACACACACACTCACACACACTCACACACACACACACACACACACACACACACTCACACACACACACACACACACACACACACACACATGCATTTATTATGCTTTGTGCTACTTACATTAATGGATGTCTATCTCTACTAGTGTCAGGAGAGGAAGTGTACACGCTGGCTGTGGCTGTGTTCAATTCAAGAAACAACAGTGATGGTGAGTCTATTGCAGTGGTTCCCCACACAGTAGCCAAATTAGCCAATGGCTAGAAATTATTCCACCATGGCTACTAATATCTACATGTACAAAGAGTAGCCATTTTTGTCGCTGCTCAGTATAGAACCTATTCCTTTGGTGAGCTTCAATCGATAACAACTACATTTTCAGAGTTAAGGTAACCTCTGCTATTTCTTTATAGTTCAGTTTGATAGGGCCATGTAATAATAGAGACTATGCAACCGGTATTGGAAACCACTCACATTACAACTGTTTCCAATCCTCTTTTTGTAGTCTCTGACATCTATGATAGGCTGCTCATGACATCTAAATAACATGGAGGTCTCGGCTGAAAATTAAGAATCTTCCATTTTTTTGCCTGTTTTTTAACTTACTCTATGATCATTTCACTTCTATATCTCTAGCCAGAATTTGGCCTACTTTGAGTACACAGATAGAGAGTTAGTTTAGAACTTTCTGGGGTGTTTTTAGCCAAGATACAATTGCAAAAATTGTGGTAGAAATACCACCATTTTCCTTCTTAAAATCTCACAACTTGTGTGCAACTGCCGTCTTTGTGCTATCGTGAGTAGGTTGAGCATGCAACCTCTACCCAAGCGCCTTTATGTGGCTTATGTGTCTGCGATATGGCAGACCTCACAGGCTGGATAACAAGAACTTTTTTATTAACGTTCTTCTTCTTGTTCAAACACACACATCAATCAATACAGTCGGTGATGGTAGTGATGAGATGGCCACTGCGCTATTTGAATATTCTGGAGAACTGGGGGACACTAATGCTCTCTATACTTTTGCTCAACTCCTCAGAACTGGTAGGTAGGATTGTGTGAATTGAAACCCCCCAATCCGTGTGAGGTTGGTAACAGTATAAATAGTACGAATCAGCATTGTACAGTATACTTGTAACATTCAAATTTCAGGTCAGGGGGTAACACCAG
>OZ253446.1:180000-210000 GCA_965261245.1 Spirochaetia bacterium
CTATATTATGATAATTAAGAAAAAGAATGCCTTTCAGAAGTTAATTGAAATCATAAACAGTTGTTGTTAATTTCTCAATCTGTATTAAGTAATATCACTGGTGTCAAGTGAATCAACTTGGTGTTATGTCTTGTTGTTCATTGTGATCAAAAAGTGTACATGCATGTGTCAACCGTGTTAGTATCAACTCAAAGTAACCTTGTACTTTGAACCCACCATTCCTTCCGCAACTTGTACCAAGATGCTCATCAAATCTCCCGAAACATGTTTGTGGTAGGCTCCGCGTAGCGTCTCTCTCAAGAACTGGATGTACCAGTCGGGGGTGGGGCCCTCTCTCAGCGAGAGGAGGAACTCGTCTAGACAGCCGTGGGGCACATACTCGAGGAGTAGACACATCGGACCACCATTGGTCGTTGTGCCGAGCAGGGAGATGAGGTGAGGATGGGAGCCCGCCTGCAAGTGAAACATTAACCCTTAGTGGACGGGCTAAGGTGGAGGCAGTTATATAGTAAGACTGGTCAGTTTAAATAAAGTCTAGCCAGTTCTAGTCTCGTATATGTGACAATGGTCCTGTAAGACTCAATGCTCTTTTAGAACTGGCCATACTTTATTTCCACTAACCAGTTTTAATAATTCTATATATAAAGTATCAAAATATGACGGTAAAATGGTAAGGGGGTGTGGCTATTGATCATGATGAAAACAATTGTTGATAAGCGAAGTATAACAAGTCGTCTCCAAGTGACGCTTGTTTAGCTACATGATTGATGTCATATGACAAAGTTCCATACTATCGATTATTACTAACATGGTTAGGTGTCTTGCCCTTTTCTGGCTAATTGACATACCTTGTCATGTATAGCTTTCAGTGTGTACGCTTCGGCCATTAGCTCTTCCATTCCAAGCTCAGACTTTTCGTCTGCATAGACAATAACATTAACACAAGGAACAGAGTCAACTCGGTGCACTATTGCATGATTATTACATGTACACAGACATGGACCCATGAATTGCATGACAACACCTTTGATCAGGATACTGTCTATGGTTCCAGCTAGAAAAAGATGCGCATAAAATTGCCTCTGAAATGAGGACACCCCTTTAATCAGGACACTGTCTATGGTCCCAGCTAGATAAAGATGCGCATAAAATTGCCTCTGAAATGAGGACACCCCTTTAATCAGGACACTGTCTATGGTCCCAGCTATATAGATAAAGATGTGCATAAAACTGCCTCTGAAATCAACAAATGCATATAATTTATACACTTGGACAGCAAATAGTTATAGCCATCATGCATCTCTGTACATAATTGAACTATATTATTATACAACATGAGTACATAATCAAAGTATGAATGTTACAGCTAGTACATAGTACGGTACTAGTGGTAAGGTGTAATGGAACAACAGCTTTCAATCTAATTACTGAATGTTTTTCAAATCTAATTAACCTTGTCGTTATGCTCTGTTAAGTGCCAAGGTACAGCAATTAACCGTCCACGGCTATTTACTCATTATCATACTCTCACAGTCCTCATTTCTCTACACATAGCTGTATGCAGTGTACTACAAGTCAATTGTGTACTATACATTATAGTGTCTGTTACAGGTGCAGCAATTAACCATCCACGGCTATTTACTCCACTCTCATACTCTCACAGTCCGCATTATTTCTCTACCATATATAGATGTAGCGTTTTGCAAGTCAGTGTGTACTATTATATTATAGTGTCTGTTACAGGTGCAGCAATTAACCGTCCACGACTATTCACTCATTATCATACTCTCACAGTCCGCATTTGTCTACAGTGACATAGCTGTATGCAGTGTACTGCAAGTCAATTGTGTACTATACATTTGTGTCTGTTACAGGTGCAGTAATTAACCGTCTACGACTATTTATAATTACTCATTATCATACTCTCACACTTGGAATTTCTCTACGCATATATAGATGCAAGTCAGTTTTGTACTATATATTATAGTGTCTGTTACTCTGAGGATTTGTGTCATGAGTAATACATCTTCATATCTAACCTCTCAGTCTCTTTACAGCCACAGGCACGCTCATCATGCCGTGGGCGGGGTAGTTGACGACAGCATGATGGACGATCTTGAAGGCTCCTTTGTGGAGAAGCTCTTCAAAGAGGATGCAGTCGAATGGAACCTCCGTTGGGCCTCCTATACATGTACAGAGGGGGGGGAGAGAGAGAGAGAGAGAGAGAGAGAGAGAGAGAGAGAGAGAGAGAGAGAGAGAGAGAGAGAGAGAGAGAGAGTGAGAGTGAGAGAGTGAGTGTGAGTGAGTGTGTGTGTGTGTGTGTGTTTGTGCATGTGTTTGGTGTGGGGGGGGGGGGGGCAAAGTCAGTGAGTGTGGATGTGAATGAGTGAGTGAGTCATTGTGTGTATACCGCTATGGATAAGTGTGCAGGTCAACATCCAAAAGAATGGTGTACAGATATTCTCACCCAATTGGTCTCACCATAGGTATTATGATCTCACCCACAACCAACCATACTGTGTATGCTAATAATATTGCCGTGCATGCATGTTTTCTATAGCAATGACAGGTGAATTGAACCTTTGAACTTTGAACTCACCAAAGTCCACTGTCTCCAGCTCATCTTCTTCCATTTGGATGTGCTCAAGCATTGACCTCGGTCGTTTTCTCTTCTTGTAGCTGGCCATTACTTCGCTCGACCCACTGCCATGACTTCTCTTTTGAACTCTGTTCCTTTTCCTCGTCACCGTCGTGCATATGGCAACCGTTGCCAAGGGAACGATGATCAACAGACCAACCACGATGGTGATGTTGATGGCAATTACTGCCACCTCCCATCCTCTCAGCGAGCCGGGGGTCACAGGGTCTGACGCGCCGTCTGAACTGGCTTGTGTCGAGGGATATGGTATAATTGATATTGGTTCTATTGGGTAGAAAATGAGAAACAGTTATATATGTACCTTAAACAACTTTTATTTGCGTGTTTTAAATTTAGCGAATCACCCATTTTCTGCACTCGCTAGTAATAAACCATTTACTAATTTTCAATTAAATAATAATAACTTCCTCAATCGCCAAAATTAATACCCACCTCCCAAATATATTTTTTCCTAAATCGCTAAAATTACTTGTAGCCCACCCATGACGTAGATCAAAGAGCCGCGCATGCGTATATATGCATTATTGCCCTGTGGTCGCACTAATTACTACACACTGTCTGTACTCACCTTGTACTTGTGTACTGGGCTACAAACCAGTTAATGCACCCCAAGCTGGGCTGTATGAGTATAATGCACGAGTGCGTAACCACAGGTACATACAGCCCTCGGGCTTCACCCTCGTGCTGTATGTACTTGTGGTTACACACTCGTGCATTTTACTCCATACAGTCCAGCTTGGGGTGTATTAACTATAACTTCACGCAAATAATAGTTGATCTAGGGCAGTATAAAACCATCAGCTCTAGTTCTCAACACTTCTGAATCGAAGACCAGACTAAAATACCTATACTGGATTGGGGTTGATAATGGTTCGAGTAACTAATTATAGTCAATTAATCAAGCCTCTGAATCGCGACAGCTATGATATATGTTATTATATGATCACTTTGAACGAGTCCATTAACAAAATTCAATCAAAAACAAATGTCATGTAGTCTGTCAACCAACCAGCCCAAAATTATCCCAAAAGAATGCCACTAATGTACACAATTAAAACTGTTTGGACAACCACTAGATCCGTAATGGACATGCCAACCGACTGACACGTACAAAACACTGTAGAGTAATTGAATGTACTTAATGAATCATCTCTTATGTGAGTACATGCACATAATGCCAATAGGCTCTTAGCTAGTCTATAATTATATATGTACATAGAGGCTATATATATAGCATATTATCATTATGCTATATGCATGTATAATAGGATTCTCATACACATAATGGTGATAAGCACTTAGCTATATATATATGTATGTAGATAGAATCATGTTATAATGTAGGATTCCCATACACATAATGCCGATAAGCACTTAGCTATAACATTTGTACACATGTAGAGACTACCATGGTGACTTTATTCTTAATATACATATGCAGGTATGTTGGTATTCCCATAGTATACATAATGCCAATGGGCTCTTAGCTATAAAACGTGTATGTTAGAGGCTAGCATAGTATAGCATAATACACGCCACACGTGGGATGGACCAATTGTTATAAGGTCAGCTGCAGCTGACTAAGCACCATCCATCAGAAGTAAGTGGTCCTAGAAATCACCTTAGGCTACCCCCACATGCCATTTTTCAACATGCTGCAAGTACATGACATTGTACATTTGCTGGCCATTGCATATATAGCATGCAGTATATATATAGACCATGTTCTGTCAGTGACCATTAATGGCATTATCTCGCTATAATAATACGTGTAGAGTACTTGGACAACTAAATAGTTACAGCCACCATGCACGGCTGTAGGTATTATGAAGAGTATATAGGTTGGTATTGCTTGTTAGGCTAGACCATTTGGGAATAACAGATAAAACGGTACATTGCTTTTCATTCACAGCTGCACGCATGAAGTGTTGTGTTGTGCCCTAGCTCTCTTTGAATAAAGCCGTGAATGTCGTTAGTGGGTATATTCATGATTAATTAAGAGACTCATGATCACATTATTAGACGTCAGTGTGTCAGTTGCTTCACTAAGTGTACAACACTTAAGATTTTTACCAAGGCCTTAGCTACGGTGTCTTTTAACATTCACACATGATTTTTCATGCATATGTAGTACAACTAAGAAAGGCCGGGGTGAGAGGCTACTTATACTTAATATGAAGTTGTAAACCAACCAATATTAATGGCAGTGAGTTTTTCTCTCTAATGAAACTAGCTATGCTTATAGTAATAATTCTAGATCTCCAAAATGACACTTTTAATTAGTCATATGTGCTACATCCCTACCATGCACTAACATTATCTCTAGTTATTTCTCAGAGTATATAAATGGAGGCACCATCCTTTTAGTGTTCTTTTTAGGCATCATTTTTTGAAATGTCTGCACTCGAGCTTTCTATGACTCACCAGGTACATCAATTTCAATATTTCTGTCCACTGTCCTGTAGCTCCCTAGCCCGCTGTGGAAGGTAGTGATGCACACATAGTAGCCGGCAGTCTCATTGGTGAGCATCTTGATCCTCATCTCTCCTGAAGATGTCACAGCGTATAACTGCGAGTTCTCCGTGGTCAGAGGGTTCAAGACTTCACCATCTTTGAACCACTGCACTGTGACATCGACAAGAACACATCCAGAACTCAGGAAAAACTTATTGCTGCAAGTTCCGACCGATATCTGAAAATTTAGTTAAGTCTATTTAACACATAATGAGGTACTGCAGTAGAACCTCCGATAGTGGACACTCTGAGATAGGGATACAGTATAATAGACCTCTCTACAAAGGACACTGCTTAAGGCTCAGATCAAGTTACTCTCTCTATAGCTATATAAGTCGAGAACCTCTAAAAGAGGCGGATAACCTTTCTACAAATGATAAAACTGCTCAATTTGTATTGTCCCTTGTTCAAAGGTTCCAGTGTATTACTACTAGAATATATAGTCAACGCAGAATCTGTGCTATAATTCTAACCTGTGTAGATCCCTCTGGAAGAGTGGTGGTGGTTGTGGAATCCATTGCAAGTGGATGAAACTGATCAGTTGATCCAGTCTCGTTTGCTGCATGAAGTAAGATGGCATTAAATCGTATAACTAAATTACAACTCTATATCTTTCTATATCAATTCATAGTCCTGCTGGCCAGCCCCCTATTCTCTTCTCCCTCTTTTTTATTAACCCACAAGATCAAGCCATTTATGAATGATGTGCAAGATCATGGTGTCTATATTATAGTGTGAGGTACTCACGGTAGGCACTGAATTCTTCTTCTAGTATGTTGTTTCTGACTTCCTCTACTTCAATCTGAAAGAAACAGCTGTAGACACAAGTGCTGTTGCTCTCTTCAAGGTAGCGGGCTCGGTAAAGACCAGTACGATTGCAGTGTACAGAGAGGGGATAGGATGAAGAGCTGCGTTCATCTGAGTGTGTGGTGAAACATAATCATCTCTCTCACTCTCTCTCTCTCTCTGTCTCTCTCTCTCTGTCTCTCTTTCTCTCTCTCTCTCTCTGTCTCTCTCTCTCTGTCTCTCTTTCTCTCTCTCTCTCTCTCTCTCTCTCTCTCTCTCTCTCTCTCTCTCTCTCTCTCTCTCTCTCTCTCTCTCTCTCTCTCTCTCTCTCTCTCTCTCTCTCTCTCTCTCTCTCTCTCTCTCTCTCTCTCTCTCTCTCCCCCTTCTTTTTTGGAGTGTTCACACTGTTCATTGAAGATTAAAACTCACATGTAGCACCAGTGACGTTGGGTAGTTTCTTCGTCACGGTATTATCTGGAGCCAAGTCATCCCATTTCCACGTGAAATCATCATCAGCTCCCAAAACATTATCGTCTGGCACATCGCAAGTCATTACCAACGGAGCTGTTTCAGCAGTGGTTGGATGCAGCACGGTGCTGTGCGGTGCTCGCCCACAGAACAAATCCTGGCAATCAACGGTAGATAAAACTGCCGTCAGCACCATCAGCAACTGTAACAATGCTGTGGGCAAGAACATAATTTACAACGTCTCACTCGGTCAAATCACTCTCCTTGTAGTTTTATCTACGTGTACTTACTTCTGAGGTGGGTAATCGTATGCTTTTCAGCCATCACCGTTTGCTGTCACTATTATCTCAGTAGCAGTAAAATATTCTGACACTTTGGTCTCGGCACATCTACTGATCTACTTTGGCTACGTTGGCTGTTTTACTTTACTGCGGTTCTCTCTCTCTCTCTCACCATAGTATTACATACCGCAATGCAAACGGGTGGGGGCGGGGCTGGAATGCCTGCGACATAAAGTCAGCGCCCGCGGGTATGGTAAACATCGTGAGTGCATTCATGATGGACTCAGCGCTGCATGATTACTGACCACACACGTACATTCTACTTACCACATTCCTTTGCAGCTTTTGACAAGTTTTGTAGTAGATTAGATATACTGATAGAAGTTTTGAGTGCGCTTTGACTATTATTTGTCTGCACCATAGCTAACTCGTTGGCATAATGAAATGTTTGCGCATGCGTGAGTGAGCACAACACTAATTAATCAATGTTCGTGCGCTCTATTTAGAATTGCGAGATGATCACAGTCAGAGAAGCTTCTAGAACAACGGGCGTATGCCTGCACTGTAATTTCGAGGGCGGAAGTCCGCACCTGGCCTTAGACCTACTAGAGGAACGCGCGAGAATAACCTCGAATAGGCGAGAATTTGTATATGGCCAGAAAGCCAGAAGTGGCAGACTCACACACAGACACCATGGGCGTCCTGGGCCAAAGCGCAAGTAAGAGCACAGTATATTCCGTTTTGTCCGCGCGGCCGGGTCATAATCCTGCCGGCGCGGCTAGCGTTCAATGTCCTCAACTACTACACGAATGTGAAGTTTCCAGCTGGTTGGAACGACCCAGGCCCTGTCCATGTAGAAGGTATGGAACAGAACTTGAGATCTAGTAGTTTTGTTTGTTTGTTTGTTAGGTGTTGAATTGAATGAGGAATCGCTTTATCACAATTACTTCACTATTACTATAATATGTACAGTGGAACCTCTCTATAGCTTTTGCGGACACACTTGGGACTGTTTAAAACATCTGATTGAAGAGGTTCCTCATTTCCGGGATAATTTTTGTACACATGTATCTTTGCAGCTGATACCTTGGAAAGTGTCCTGTTTAGAGAGGTGTCTCTATTCCAGGGGTGTCCTTTAAGGGAGGTTTCACTGTCCTTTAAGAGATGTTCCACCGTAGAGCACTCCATCATAGACTGCCTCCATCTTTATAGCTAGTTCCATCTTTAAAGAGTTGCGTGCTATGTTTTCAACTCATCGTATCAATATTTCTGTGTTGCCTCTTCATCTCTATAGGTCCATCAAAAGAACAAGAAGCGATGATGAACTACAACTAAAGTAAGTTGTCCGCTTAGCTGTGGAAGTTCTCAAAAATATTTATACTAGAAGAAGGAAGGGAGTGGGAGTGGGGTACACATTTTGTGAAATTGAATGTGTGTGTGTGCATGTGTGATATAATATATATTCTATATCTAAATCTCATTGTATACTACAGTACTATAGCAGTCCACCTCATTAAAAATGTGTTATTAATTTTATCTATGTCTACACACGCGTACAGCACGTCCTCTCCAAAGAGGTTTATCAGTGAAGACGTAGTAGCCACTCACCTTCAGCAGCTACACCTAGCCACTAGCAACCCAGCTTCCCCTCCATCACCATCTCTCATCTCATCCACCACCATACCACAGTCATTACCGCTCACCACTGATCGTTTACTGCCTTCTTTCTCACCATCTCTACTCTCTGTTCCCCTTCTCTCTTCCTCTGACTGCTCCTCTCTCTTAGCCTCTGTGGCTAGGTCGCACCCCCTCAGCATGAAGACAGTTGCCTCGTGTCCTCTGTCACTGGAGACTGCTAGAGAAGGAATGATGTGGGAAGAAGAAGAAGATCAGACGACAATGGCCGATAGTTCTCCTTTGACAACAGAGTCATCTTCTTCAAACAGGACCTACCCTTTAACAGCTACAGGTACTTCTCTTTCCAGTCAATTTGGTAGCCAAATCTCGCCGTCGATAGTAAGAATGTTAAACGGAAACAATGTCTACCAGCAAAGAACTAGTCCCACTCACAAACGGCCTGTATCTGCGCTGGATGATGATATTGATGATCTAGAAGAGATCGCCTGTGATGCAGGAAGTGGAGTCGGAGGAGAATGTTGGAGAAGGGAGGGTGGTGTGTCTCTACTATTAGGGCCCAAGTCCAAAAGGTCAAAGGTTGATTTGAGGTACAATGTAAATTTTTATAGTTGCATTGTAATCTTAGATTTCCAGTAAGAGAGGGAGAGGGAGGGGAGGAGGAGGGAAAGGAGAGAGAGAGAGAGAGAGAGAGAGAGAGAGAGAGAGAAAGAGAGAGAAATGACTAGTATGTGCAGCCTTCTCCTCTCCCTACCCTTTACCCAACCACTTTGTGTCCAATTTGTAACAGCAATACTTATTGTGTGTACACTGAATATTGCTAAACATAATATTATACAGCTGTATACTAAAGTTCCCTTTCACACATACACATATTATATAGCTGTAGAGTGACAACGGACACTATTGATGCCATGAACTTTGACCCCATCTCTGTCGACACCCAACTGTCTCGGGTAACGTTAGACGACTCGGAGCCACCTTCCAAGTGTTCTTGCCTGACCACACCCATAACCACACTCATCACTAACAGCAGGGGGAGTGGTGTTAAGAAGTGGGAGAGAGTTGTTCCTGAGGATGGCTCTGACAGCAGCGATGGCGTAGTGGAACTAGCTCCTGAAAAGTGAGTTAAAGATGTCTGTATTTGTGTATGTAAATCTCCTAATTGCCATAATATATAGAAGAGTAAGTGACGGATGTTTTGGCTTGTGTGTGTGTTTACGTAACTGTAATGTGTGTGTGTGTGAGAGAGAGAGAGAGAGAGAGTTTATGTATATGCAGTGTATGCGCGAGAGAGTATATAGTGTGTGGAGATTTGTCATACGTATAAATGTACCTTTTTGTGATAGCGTGTTATTGTGGAACAAAGTGTCAACTTAGAGGCTTCATTTATGTATTTAGACGTGAACAAACGGTAGACTCTGTAACTCAAACTCACAATATGAATGTTGGTTTAATCATCTCTGCACATTGCTCATTATATTGCAGACCGCTGTCGTTGTGGTTGTCTCCTGAACTCAGGGCCATCAGTGACAGCTGCTCTAGCAGAAGAGCACAGGAACTGCTTCTTCCTCCGTCCATTTTGGAGAGATAGTAAGTCGGTGTACTGTACAGTTCACACCAGGTTTCTAACTGGGTGTAGCCATTGTTTAAGACTGCAAGGCCTATAGAGTGGAGAGAGAAGAGAGAGTGAAGGAGGGAGGGAGAAGAGAGAGTGAGGGCGGGAGGGAAGTTAGGTGAGTGAGTGTGTGAGTGAGTGTGAGAGAGAGAGAGAGAGAGAGAGAGAGAGAGAGAGAGAGAGAGAGAGAGAGAGAGAGAGAGAGAGAGAGAGAGAGAGAGAGAGAGAGAGAGAGAGAGAGAGAAATAAAGATGAAGACAATGTTTGTTAGGGAAGGAGGGAGGGAGGTATGGCCTATCAAGAACTATTTATATTGGATATGTGCTAAGTGACTCTACTACGTTTATTTTTGCAGCCACAAGCCCAAGGGTATGGAGCTTGTTCCCTGGGTTGGTGGACCAGCTGTCATGGCTAAAGTGGAGGAGAAGACATCTGGATCATACAGCAGTGACAACACGCAGATGTAAGTGTGAGATATGTTGCCGTCGTCGCAATAACTGTGAATAGAGTTTATGGTCATGTTTATATTATTATGAAAATATGTTCGCATTCTTATATTCCAAGTCAACCGCAGTACACGTTTAAAAAAGTGTGTGTGTGGGAGGGGGGGGGGGGGGGGGGTTTATATATTAATGTGTGTGTGTGTGTGTAAAGATGGTGTCACCCTCCCCCCTCCCCCCCCCTCCCCGCTAACAATAATTATTATGTAATAGCTGTGTACGTTAAAACTTCACAGCCAGTGTTACAAACATTACTTTGTTTTGATAACAATTTAGCTCTCGTCAATGACTGTTATCAGTTTCATTGTCGCATTACTGCCTTGAGTATGATGTACAAAAAAAATAGTTATAATATTATTACAGTGGAACCTCTGTTTAAAGGACACCTTGGGACCAACATGTTTTGTCCTTTATAGGAGGTTTACTCTCTCAGAAAGCGGGAATGCACTGAAACTATAGGATTAAGTCGTCATTTCAGGCAAGAAAAATTGTCCTTTGTGAAATAGAAGTTTTTGTATTGTGTCCTTGATACAGAGTGTCGTTAATCAGAAGTTCCACAATGCAGGAATGTCACTAAAGAGCAGAATAGTGGCACAGCTCCACTCTTAAAACGCGATTTTCCTTTTGATGTGGTTTAAATAACCACAAAATTAATATGCTTTGATATTTTACGTAGCACTGCACTTCAATCAATGATCTATATAATATCTAGTGACTCTTTTGCACTGCATTATTACTGTTGCGTTTCAATTGAATCTTTCTTCAGGGAAAATTTGAAAGATGACAAAGAGCTTGATGAGCAGAGAGAAGGAGGAGTTCCTCACAAGTGGCCACGAGATGAGGAGAATCACAACGATCATGATGTATCTATGGAACCTTAGAACTTCTTGTAACGATAATAATTCTTGTCTTTCTATTTTCATTTCTTTAAGCTGACATATCAGATTCTATTGTTACCAAAGCTACCTATTGTTATATATACAATATTACACCAAGCTTATTATCGTCTTCTCAGTATTATTATAGTTAAAATCATCTTCATTTTCACAAAAGTTGATATTTTTGGCAGCATCAGAATGATAATTATTATATATACAATCATGTATATGTACAATCAAGGTATATTATACATAATTATACAGCACACACCTGAATTAACCCAAAACCAATACGACTAAAGGATAAAATAAAATATATGTAACGGTACATTTTGTATATAAAAGATATTTTTTTAAGCGCTATGATATAATTAAACGTCCTTAAATAAGAGTATGCAATTATTAAATTAATTTTAATATCCCCCCTGGTCACCAAACTTCTCTTCTATCTTTTCATTGTGTGGGTTCCTCTTTGGGAGAATGCTCACACTGTGTTCTTTCTCGTAGTTTTGATAATGCTCAATCATGATCTGTGCGGTTAGAGCGTTTCCTTCCTGGTTGGGATGGAAACCATCCACGGGCTCTATCAGCTCCCAGCGCTGTCCTCCTGCCTTCTCCCAGCGCTCGAAGGCCTCCTGGAACGGTAGATCAAAGTAGTAAGCTTTGAAGTTGTTGAAAGTCTCGTTTTGGATCAAGCTGCGGAAGGCATCGTTAAGTTGCATCGCTCTCTCAGTGGTGCGGTTACGCCACGTCTCGTTGCTGTTCATCCAACCAAAGCAGGGGGAAACTTGAAGGCAGTTAAAGTAGTCGTAAAATTGCGCGTAAGTGACGTCATTGCGAAGTGATCCGATTGGATGGACGTGGTCGTGGAGCGAGTCGTAGAGTACACGCCCATCGACGAGACCCATCGCAATCACAACAGACCCGGGAGCGACTATTGAGTCGACATATTGAAGTGTTTCTAGGTTCTTTTCATAAAATTCCTTAGGAAGTGTCATATGATCCATGTCTGGGTGTCCACTGCATACATCGTTACCGATAAGAGCCAATGTAAGAAAGACGGGATTGTCTTTGGTGCCGTGTCTTGCGAAGCCCTTTACAATGCGTTCGGCCATTGCTGAAGCCCGAGCGCCATTCACTGCAATGTTCTGGAAATCACGATGGTTGCAGCGATTCAGGTCTCGCAATTGAAGGTAAGTGGAGTCCACCGGACCAGTTATCGATTCTGGCCATGTTGAATTCTTGTAGCCGGTGTTACTGCTCAGCATTGGCCAATCAAATTCGTTCTCTAGAATGAACGGTAGATTCTTAAAGATTTCTGGACTGAGGTCTTTACTCATTAACCAGGAAGGTGGGATGTGAAAGTGAGCTCCTGCGCTATCCCCTAGGATTACCGTCCCCATCTGACCTGTTCCGTTGCACCAGAGGGACTCGTAAGTCTTTCCGCTAGCAGGGTCTACCCCGTAGATCCCATTACAATTAGAATCCATAACGGCATCGTCCGTAGTGTGTCGACCAGGGTATGTGTCCTTATTAATGTCGCTGCAATCTTTCCCACGCCATGAGGTGCCTCGAAAGGTCTGCGCGTCGGAGAAATAGTCATCGTCCAAGTCGTCCACTGGGAGGTGTTCACTGCCAAATCGATCAATTATTTCACATATCTCTTTGATGACAGGAACGTCGCAGATACTGGAGAGATGAGCAAAAAGGCGTGACGATTCAGGTTCTTTCAGTGCCGTTGGTTGCGCCGCTTTCCTTTGAGCAATCTTCTGGGCTTGAAGTACCCTCAGCTGTAGCTCACTCTCGGAGGAGTGTTTGGGCAGCGGGAAAAGATGACAGAATTGTCCTGTGTCGTTTCTGCAGAGACGCAGAGCGTGGCAAACGGTATCGGGCGTCTCCTTGTTCTCAAGAAGCTCGATGATCGTCGGGGCGTACATCTCCACGGCTGACTGGCAAAGTATATCGAAAGGCTCGGGAAAGTTGTGGCAGAATTTGTCCAAAGCTTCGGAAATGGACACATTGTAGACCTCGGCCAGCTGCTCCGCAAGGCCGACGATGACCGCGCAGGTAGCGCAAGTGGCGCCGCCGTTCACGTCTTGAAGGTAGAGCCGCTTGAGCCAGTTGTGTTGCTGTTGTTGTTGGCTTGGGCTGGTGGCGTCAGGGCGCGGGTAAACGGCGCGCAGAGACGCCAACACCAGCAGCGAGATCCAGAGAAAGCACACGCTTCGAAGAAAGGTCATTTTCATTCTGATCTCGTTTAACGCGCGCACTCTGGTTTATAGCATATCCTAGGCCGGCCACGCCCAGCTAGCTACTCTGCACAAAAGGGGTGGAGCTCATCTCATTCGATGACGTCGCATAAATACTTGACGACACTGTACCGTTTTTCGGCGTAAGAATTGTGTATATACATGTATACATGACACCTGTAAATTTTTGTTCTTATACAGAAGCAAGAGTATATACTCTTGACAGAAGTGTACTTGTACAGTGGAACCTCTGAAAATAGGACACGTGGGGGACAATTATCATTTTGCAACCGTGTTTTCTTCATATGGAGTTGTCATTTTATAAAGGTTAACTCTAGATCTCAATTGAAGATTGATTTTTAAGACTTCGAACTGTGTCCTTTGTATGTATGTGTAATATAGAGAGGTTTATTACACTGTCGAAGGTTCCCCAAACTAAAAATAAAATAATCTTGTAGCTAATTTAGAGTACATGTACATTGCTGTAACAAAAGCTTGATCACTGAAGATGTATATAGCTTGTATATATATGTATACACTGAGCAGTGACAAAAATGGCTACTCCTTGCAGAGATTATATAGCGAATCGAAGTTGGAATAAGTTGTATACATAGCCATTGACTAATTAATTTTTTCTTCTGTCTGGGGAACCCCCTGATGTGTCCCATCTCAGAGGTTTGATTCACTATATACTGTATCGTATATAATTATAGTATGCATTTACATGGCCATGATCTGGCTGGTTTTACTTGTGAGAATAATTACTGCCAATTCCATGATTCCTATATATATAGTATTAATAAATATTTTAGCATCAATTAATTTTGATAATAATAATAATATGGGTATCAGTATAACAATTATAGTAATTAGTGAATCTGATGATCATAATAAAGTAGTGCAATGCAATCAGTGGTGACAAAAAATGACATAACATACATCAAACTGTACAAATGAAGACGAAAAAAAACGAAACAATTTGTATAAATGTGCATAAACCAATCAATGAATTGCTTCATGGATCAGTAAAATAATTAATAACATCAGTATGCCGTTTCGTCAAGCATAGAGTCCAGCGACGTATTGAGTATGGCTGTGCTACTACCGTTTCTTCCTCTTGTGTAGCCATTGACGCTGTAGGCCTGTGATCCTGTGTTGTAGCCGCTGGACAAGGTCCCGTTCCCCCCGGGGTACGAGGGACCAACATTACCGAAGAAGAGAAGATCTCTATTGGCCTCCGTGACCCCGCCTTCTTGGCGTTTATATCTGCAACAACAGTACACGCAACAGCAAATGGTCCACACTGTGGAGGTTATAATGATAGCCAGAGCTGCGATGATTGCTACTCCGTACGGTGTGTAGATAAAAGCTGCAAACCTTTCAACAATGCTTGTGTCAGAGTTTGCTTCCGTAGGGAAAGTGAGAATTGTTGGTACAACTGACATATCGAAGGAAGGATGGCTGCGGATATTCCAGTGATTTGATTGGATGATAAATGTTCTCTTTCTTTTTATGCCCCTCGGCTTTTCAAAGGGCCGGCTACAACTGGTAGCTCTATATATAAACTAGACAACTCCAAACTCGGCTGATATATAGATAAAAAAAACTTTCTTTCTTAAACTTTCTCAAGACCAAAGCAAGTTAGTCAGTTGGTTGTTACACTGAAGTTTCTGATCTGAGCCCGCTGGTATAAGTATATGGATGATTGTCTGACTGAGTGGTAGTGGGAGCCAAGTGCAGCGATCTCGTGTCGTGGCACCTGTCCAGTTAGAGAGAGACCGTACTTCCTGTAGAATCAAAAAATCAGACACACCATGCCAAGTCAATTCTGTATCTAATGGGCAAACAACCACTATGCTACAATGTCATACAGTACTGAGCTGTCTATTAGCTATTCAAGATATATAGTAATATTTTAGTTATACACAATACATGTACATGTATATACGTGTATGCACACATGTACATTATGTTTATTAAACGGTAATTTACACACTATAATCGTGAGCATACAAGTTATTAAATAGAATCGTAGAATTTTATTTTTAGTGCAAACATCTATAATTTAATCATAGCTAGCACGTACATACAATGATGCCCATATAGGGTGTAATATTATGACTGGGCTTGTGCGTGCAAATTCAATCTTTGCTGTGTGTACAGCAACGCTATGCCCCTTGATTTTGATGGGGGGGGGGGGGGGGGGGGGGAAGAAATGACTGCCATATTTATTGTTGATATCGACGTTTGAACATAATAGTATGCGTTGAGCCATCCTCCCAGTTGACAATCATGATAGTAGCTAATTTGGCATAAACTATTATAGTTGTTTGTAAGTTGTGGAAGTATCAATATTATGGAAACTATTTAACATACTTATAATTAATAACAGCTGCCACAAGTGGTCACAGATGGATGAGTACATCACTAGGCTAAATACATTTGCCTACCATTGTATATAGGAGGGATTTAGTGTTACCTCTACACTATATCCCTCCTATATACATGGGTGGGCATAAGTATTTAGCGAAATATACATATTCACTGTACATTATGTATTATAGATCATATTTATTGGTAGATGAAGTTGTATGTGCTTTGTGTGCTAATGGTGGAACATGCAGTGCCAATAGAAGAGATTTATCATGCAGTTGTGCTGCAGGGTTATTGGAGTTACATGTACTGAAGGTAAGGTGTATAATATTATTATTGGAATGTGTTAACCTAACCGGTCTCTGACATCCGGTGGGATTTTTAAATACTTACATTACTGTCTCGTGTGTTGTACAGTAAAACACTAGCGAAATCCAAAATCAAGGGAATGAGCTTCACAAAGCGGCCAACATTGTCTTGGACCCCTAAGCACAGAACATCACACTTCTGCTCCTTCTCCAGATGCTGGGATGTTTTAGTAATCACCTTCCAACCAACCAACCGGCAACAAACAAAGCTTAATTGACTCGGCAAGGCTTCTGTGTTGCGTTGTCGTGCCAAAAATAATACCAACTCTCTCTCCAGCTCCCACTCTCTACCATAAGCTGTGGGAATGGTCTGGTTTTACTCATAACAAGGTTAAATAAGGCATAGGACGACTTTAGATGGTGCTACTTAATGATCACACCTGACCTTAGATGCATGTACAAATGTACATGATGTACGTACAGGTGTTCTGTATTGTGTATGTATTATGTATGAGCAAATACTTTATGAGCTCTTATTAACTAGAGAGAGAGGGAGGGAGATGGAGGGAGGGAGGGGGGAGGGGGAGAGAGAGAGAGAGAGAGAGAGAGAGAGAGGGAGGGGGTAGTGAGAGAGGGGGAGAGAGAGAGAGAGAGAGAGAGAGAAACACCTGTAGCACTTAAAGCTGCTAATGATCAGTAAAATTGTCAAAATATCTCACGCTGAGAGTTTG
Organism: Spirochaetia bacterium; assembly: GCA_965261245.1. GTDB lineage: Bacteria > Spirochaetota > Spirochaetia. The sequence goes on from OZ253446.1 coordinate 197,001, forward strand.
AAATAACTGGTTATGACAGATTTAGCAACTCCCAATTCACAGCAGGACTGGCCATTCCTGTCCTTGTGTACCAGCAATGCTTTCCATAGTGTATTGTGGTACATATGAAAAATGAAAAACTAACCACATCCCTCATCCTTATCATTAGGCAATGTGCCATAAGACTTGCTCTCAATGTTATATAGCTAATTGCAGTTATAGCTGATCGTCTGAGTTTTGAAGCTTTTGTGCTGAATTACATCATGTAATTTCATCATATTTTTCGCCACATATGTTTATTTGTGGATTAGGACTCAGGATGTAACTAACACTGGTGATAAGCAGGCTAAAGTGTTAATATTATTATAGTTAGGTATAGTTGGAGATCAAATGGACAACTTCCGTTCAAAACTGGCTATTCATGTGTACACACATCATAATTTTATGCTAAGTCAATTATGTGGCCGGATCCTTAAGGTGGTAAACAAAATACCTAATAAACTTTGCTGCATGCACATAAATATGATAGTAGTGGACGTTATACCGTAGTTCGGGAAATTTTTGTCGTCAAAAAATTTTCATATGCGCAGTTGTGTACGAAAATTAAATGTACGAAATTTTTCATCGCAGTATATAAAGTATGTATGTTACTACGGTAAGGGGTCGCCGGTACGAAAATATTTTAATACGAAAATTTAATGGACGAAAATTTTTTGACATGAAAATTTCCCAAATTACGGTAATACTAATAGCTGGAGCAGTAGAGTATGTAATTATGGTGTTTACATTATTGAAATTTTGCATAAGGTTGTTCAAAGTCGTACATGTGTATATTATTATAGACTTTAAGATGAAACAAAACTTATGGGAACTAATCCAGCTGGGAAATACAGATATACTCCATTCCATTGTTTGTATTATGGTACCTACTGTACAACTGTTACTATTTTTAGAACACCATGTCCAGTTAACTAACAAGTGCCTCAAAGCATTTTTAAAAATCATTTCAACAAAAAAGGCATTCAAGCTTGATATCCATGGCATCCCAAGACTGCTACTACCGTAGTAAACACACCAAAGCAACTATGACAGGCATGTCTCCACCTTTCCAATAAGGGTACGACATATGCTTTGTCGGCATTATGTACTAAAGTAGAGGCAATATTATATTAAAGCGTCGTTGGTGTCCAATAATCTTGTTATGCTTACAAATAATTGGCTACAATACATTTGTAGTTGCATGCTTTGCTACAGAAAAATTACAAGGGTTATAATTATTATGGATGAACAAAAGTCACTGCCAATTAGAAGTATGTGTCTTTGGTGCCACTAGCAATGTGTCTAATAATCTTGTTATGCTTACAAATAATTGGCTACAATCCTTGCAAGTTGTGCTACAGAAATATTACAAAGGTTAATGAAACAGACAACAATATTATGGATGAGTAAGTCACCGCCAATACTATGAGGAACAGTTATATACAGTGGAGCCTCTATATAAAGGACACCTTGGGACCAACATGTTTTTATTTTGTCTTTAATAGGGAGGTGTCCTTTTTTCAGAGGTTGAAAATACATGTACACCGAAGTACAGAAAAGTCATTGTATAAGGCAAGAAAATCTGCCTTTTATACAGTATTGTGTTCTTAATACGGAGTGTCCTTTATCGGAGGTTACACTGTATTGTGTCTTTAATATGGAGCGTCCTTTATCGGAGGTTCCACTGTACATAATAATGATGATGTAATTATTTATCTCACCAGAGACATTGTCCTGGCAAGCCATGCTTTGTAGTGGCTGTTATGTTTATACAAGGACTCCCGTATCCATGAACGTGCATGACAGGCTAAGTTGGGAAGATCTCTCACAGATAAGCCTAGCTAGCTAGTTGGTTGCCAAGGCCGACAAAGTCTGCTGGCCTTTCTTCTCTAATCACCACAAAGAGAGCCGCACACAACATGGCTAGCTTTGATGAACGATAGAAAAGGCAACTCTCGGGTTGTAAGCTAACTGGTCCTTTGAGAGACACACACATGCACACACCAGCTGTCAAGGATAGAATGGAATTAAGTGGACTTATTTTACACATTGGCTGTGAAAATTCATCCAACTCAAACATCCCTACTCTCTTCATACAGAGCCACTGCTATATATGGATGTTTCTAACGATATGTTTCCACACGGCATTTAAGTCTGTTCCTGGTGTTTAAATATTTGCCTAAGGACCACTTAACATGAATGAAAGAGAAGGCAGCTGCTTCTCTATTTATGTTTATTATGATGGCAGGTATCCAAGGTGCTACGGTTTAGCCATGTATAAGGTGTGAATGATGTCACCTTGAAGGCTTTGAAAGGCACTAAAAATAACACCAATATTGTATACTGTTGAAGATACACAGCCAGCTAACTGGCACACAGGTGACAGGTGGTTGTTTGTATTTTCTCTCTCTCTCTCTCACCCCCTCTGACAGGTAACCTATTTCATTAATCTATTGGGTTGGTGGTTTGTATTCACTCTCTCCCTCTCTCTTTTCTCTCTCTCTCTCACACCCCCTCTCACTTCCCCCACACAATTTCTCTCCTTCTCTCTTCCTCACAGATGACAAAGTCACACTAGAGTGATCAATGACAGTTTCAATCAAACCATCCCATTCAAGTCAACTATGTTGTAACGTAATCCAATTGATGCTGAATGGGGCAAAGTCACACAAAAATTTGCCACGTCAGCAAAACATTATTAAGGAAGGTGTGTCCACCCATCCACTGTATATAAGGATTCAGCTGTACTTCTTGTACACAGACTTCAACAGCAATGTTTGTCAACACGATGCAAATATACAATAAACATTGCAACGTAAACAAAATGTATGGCGACGTAAACAGAATTTATAAGAAACACGGTGATGTAAACAGGGGGATTTGAATAAAGAGTGCATGGGAGAGTGATGCATACATTTCTGGTGCTTCTGTGTCAGCACAGAGCGCTTAGCAGTGTGACTGCTGTGTCCATATACTATGACACTGTGTTGTACCAATAACTATAGCTATATATTATGTGCATATCAACCCATAAACTGGTCAACCTCTCTTAAAGAAATTTTCATGTATCATAATTATAGCGTGGGTGATGCACGATCACTAATCTCTTATGCTAATAGTCTAGATCACATTGTCCATAATATATACAGAGTTTCCACTATACTTCATATGGTAAATGAGGTATAGAGGTTTCGCATAATAATTGTGTATTATAAAGAGGGGTATATTAACTTGCTGAGAATTAATGCAATGGATGAGGGTGCTGTAACAAAATTAATATCAGTTGGATGCACAATATTAATATTCAATAGTTTTAGGCTATAATTAGAAGTTTGGTAGAATTTATTCACTGTAATAATATTTATACAACAAAGAAACTGTAGGTGCATGCATTATATACAAATGCTTGAGATACAAAGCTATATATATATAGACAATGAAAGCCGTGTCAGTATTATACTAAGTAGCAAGTAGTAGAAGCTATAACTGAATTTTAGTGTAATTATTTCAAACACACTTTGACTGTTTACCTACGATTAACAATATTGTCTTTTGGTCTATATTATTATTATTATGTACAGTATTAAAATTTATAAATTATATAACACAAAGCAATCAAGCTGCTAGAAAAACATGATGATGGAGGTGTTCAAGATATTAATATTATATAGCAGCTGCATCTCTCGTTTCATATGTGTTAAATGAATCCTGCTGAATAATTTATGTACTCTTGATGAAACACATTGGTACACGGCCATGTGTGTGATCATCATGCCAAAAATTGTGTGAAATAAGCCAATAAGTGAACAATAATTGATGTTGACTTGTAGACTTAGTCATTCATTTCTCAGTAGATGAAAAGATGAGCAAAGAATAGCACATAATTTATTCACTAGCACACTCACTCTCTTTGTAGTCTCGTTACTACTTTACACACACACACACACTAGTATGGCGGGCCAGACCTTCGTTTTGCGTGCGAAGTTCTGTTGGCCGGCCGGCAGATCAGACTAGCTACACACACACACACGTGCACAAAGTGAACTGCAATGAAATAAACCGGTTGCATTGCAACATAGACAATGGCCTATGATCGCAATGGCTTACACTCAGCTTGTAAGCTACACACTGACTCACCTAGAGTAGCGAGGAAGGATCTTGACGGCTTTTGAACTTCAGATATACTCCAACTTTTATTCGAAACTTGTTATGTTGCAAAATGAAGTGCGAATGGTGGCATTTTACCTCAATTTTTTTTTATTAGTCATCGTTTAACCGGACGTGACGTAACAGGTCAACGGAAGTAGCTAGCTAGCCGGGCGCGCTGACACATCATGGCTCAGCAAATAACTGCAGATTCTCTCACAGTCAAGCTTCGAGAGAAGCTTCAAGCTTCACACGTTGTAAGTCACACGTCAGAATAGTAGTGTGTGTGGTCCATAGCAGGGCTAGCTAAATACTTTAAAATTAATAATGACATGAAGCGTTCTGTGATAAAAAATTATGACAGACTTTCTGTAAATAATTTATTATCCAGGTATCTAATCCATTCATATTATGGATAATAATTGATGTTCAATATGCCACCTTTTTATACAGGAGGTGAAGGACATATCTGGTGGGTGTGGTCAGAGCTTTGAAGCAGTGATTGTGTCGTCCCAGTTTGAGGGGAAGCCCCTACTGGCCCGACATCGTTTGGTGAACGAGTGCTTGGCTGAGGAGCTAGCCGTCATCCATGCTTTCACACAGAAGACCTACACTCCAGAACAGTGGACAAAACTAAGTTCAAAATAGTTGTAATTATATATATAGCTGTCACGATCTTGCACTATTTAAAATTCAATTTCTAAAAAGACGACCAAATTTGTACAATGTCGTGTGATTGTTAGTCTCATGACGAGACCGCCTCTCTCTCTGTGTGTGTGTGTGTACGTAGATAGACTTGCAGAGCAGTCTTTTAACATTGTAAAAGACTGCTCTGCAAAAAGTGTATTGTGGTTATTAAAACCACATCAAAAGAAAAATTAGAATTTCAAGAGCTGCGTTGTGTCACTGTATATATATATACAATAGCCTTAGCCTCGTCCCCAGGCCTAGTGTAACATTGAAAAGGTGGGAATAGGCCTGGGGACGAGGCTACAATAGCCTTATTAGACGTGTATAGTACATTGACTATTCTCATTGAGTCACTGCAGAAAAGGCTCAAAATTAAATAAATCCTGGCCGCAGTGTTTGATGGCAATCCATTTCCATTGTAGTATTGTCAATTTGTCATTTGCATGCTTAAAGTTGTAGAAATATTCTTTTTATCAATGATAAGAAAATCTTAATTGAGTGAACAAAACACACAGAGAGAGGCATAAATTAATATTGAAACTGAATGGTTACATTAATGACATAATTGGCGAATAGGAAATATAATGTGATGATGTCTGATGTTAGTATACACATACAAAATGCCACATGGTATAGAATGGTGGGTGTCGAGAGAGAGAGAGAAAGAGAGAGAGAGAGAGAGAGAGAGAGAGAGAGAGAGAGAGAGAGAGAGAGAGAGAGAGAGAAAGAGAGAGAGAGAGAGAGAGAGAAGAGAGATTCAGCATGTACTTTAGGAGTCAATAGTTAAATACAGCATGCTTACAATGTACTCGACAACAGACGCATACCATAATCTTACAGAGATACACACCATGGATAAAAAAGACAACATAAAAGATTCCGTGAGAGAGAGAGAGAGAGAGAGAGAGATGATGGTGGGCATCATCTGGAATGATGTTCTAAGTCTAGAGAGTTGTCATTTGTGAGACTAGTTGTTGCAGTTGCACTTGTTGCGTTCTTTTTCACTGCTGAATTGACCAAACCGGGACTGTGGTGCACGGTGCCGTGTATCTGCGACTCCAACAAACCTGAAAAAACAGGTTTAGAAGTGGACATTTCATCACTCGAAGTGGAGTTATTGTAATCACCACCACCACCGCCGCCACCGCCGCCGCCGCCGCCGCTTGAAGTCTTTCCAGCAAACACCTTTGATGGTGCCATTCCACTTGGAGGCGGAGAAAGGAGATCAGCAGGATTCCAATTCAGACTTGAGTTAGTGTCCGCTCCAGTATCCGTCCCAAGTAGCTTGGACAGCTCGCTAATGCCGCGTGTCGCACTTTCTAGATGATCCTCCTCTTCATCTTCTGTTGACATCTCTGATGCAGCTGAGAGTGGAAAGCTGAGAGAGTGAGTGTAGAGGAGGAGGGAAGACTGCTGGTTGTTCGAAGGATTGAACGGAGGAATAATAGATGCCAAAGAGGCAGTCATGTCTGACGCTGTTGAAGCTTGAGACGATTGAAGAGGAGTGCTTGTTTTCGTACTCGAAGGCGGGACACTTGGTGGAGAGTTAGTATCGTGTGGCTCCGAACTATTGGTGATGTCACAGTCGCTACTCTCTCTTACTCGAGCAGCTAAACTCGTTCGAACTACACTTCTCGGCAGATTGTCCCCTCCATCTTCGGAATTGTACGATGAATAATTTAAGGACTGACTGAGATTTGTTGAGTGACTCGATTCTCGTTCTTGGGGTGTGTCCCTGTCATTACCGTTCCCCATCGGTACCGTGTAACTGTCTTGAGAAGCTCTCTCTTCTTCTCTTCTGCTGGCATCATTCTCCAATGAATAGCTTGTGTTTGACTGAAATCCTCCTGAGCTCAGATCAGTCGAGATGTGAGAACAGCTTGGAATTGAAGGGGTACCAGCTTTGTTTTGTGATGATGTCACCACGTCTGCTGCATTGCCCCGCCTCTTTTGAGTCGGTGAGCCGCCTTTTCCACGTTCTGTCTGAATTGAGTTTGATCTCGAATAAGTTAAAGAAGCTGGAACACCAGTTGTGGCGTTTGTGAATGTATACGAGATACTGGTAGGTTGGTGGTGTCTGCTGGAATGGGAACCGGAACTAGAACTAGAACCAGAATTGGACGGAGCATTGACTGTCTGTGAGGCAGCCACTGCAGCAACCAAAGACGAGAGGAGATTGAGATTTGAAAGATCGTCCATACTTGCGGTAATTTGGATGGTTGGTTGTGTTGCGCTGGAAAAATGGGGCAGTGATGTTTTATTGTGGTCCGATTTGTTGGCGGAGTTGCTGCTGTTTGAGTTGGAATTGTTCACCGGACCTTGAGATATGGAAAGAGTAGCCATCGATGAAGTAGAGGGTTCTGTTGATTTTGACGGGAAAGTCTTCTTTGATGGTGTGCTCTTTTTAGAAACATCAGATTTCGACCCGTTTGCTACTCCAGACGTTAAGTGTCCAATGAGTGTCTCGACACTAGACGAAGCAGATTTGCTGGATGCACCACCCCCACTTCCCTGCCTGGAGTTGACTTGACTGACCAGGCTGCCGATTAAGCTAGAGGAGGCGTGGCCAACAAAAGGTTGTACAGAAATCGAAGGAGCAGAGGTATTCGGTGAACCGGAGGAAACCTGCTGTGCCAGAGAAGCGAGAATCGGGATGATCTGGTTTACGTCAACGTACGCTGTTGTCTTTCCACCGCCAGAGCTTGCACTAGAGTTGTCCTTGTGTGATGAAGAGGAGTGATGGTGTGCGTTAATTAGAGTAGACAACGTAGCACCACTCTTTGAGGATGTTTTGGAACTGGAATGTGAGTGAGAAGATGTCGAACGAGAGTGAGATGTTGAGGAAGATGAAGAAGAGGAAGAGGGGTTTCTAGAAGTAGCAGCGGAAGTTCTTGGCAATTCTGCAGGAGGAGCGGCAACAGCTACGTTCACTAGCGCTTCAAACGCCGACGTAGGCTGTTGAGGTTTGAGTGAGATGGCCGACTTGAGGGACGATGACGATGAACCACTATTACTGCTGCTGCCGCTGTTGGATGCGTCACTTCGTTGTCTCGAGTATGTGTGTGGTAAGACACTACTCCCACCACTCCCCCTGCCCGTGTTGAACCTATTGCCGCCGTTAGAGCCACTCCCACTGCCACTCCCACTTGAGCTGAAGGCGCTCTTAGTGAGAGAGGATCCTGCTCTGGGGAGGTGGAGCATGGTCGACTTGGGACGATCAGCCGGGGCAGATCTTGTCCGACTGCGAAACGTTGTCGATTTAATGTCCGTTAGAGGCACACTCAAACTCGACCCGGCCGGACTTAAGAAATTTGGTAACAGCTTGCTAGTTGAGTTGCTTCCACTCCTCCTCTGCGTGTTTGGAGGCCGTCCACGTGGTGCTCTAACGGGAGACAAGACAGGACTCTTTCCTCCGCTCCGAGAGAAGGAGGGGGATACGACAGCAGCGGCCGCAGCGATTAGAGAGAGACCGGAGCTACCTTGAAGGTCCATGTTGTTAATGAGAGCATCGGGAGGCAGGGCGTAGTTGTGATCGTGAAGGGCAATCTCGACCGGTATCATGTTGTCCAACGCTTCGGCGGCAGAAATGAACAACCCAACAGCTTCTTCCGTTCTGTAGCTAGACGTAGAATTCCTGTTAGTTCTCTTTGCATTCCGGGAATTCCCCTTGCTACCCGGTGGAGCACTGACTACAGATGTCACGGTGACTTCCTCTCCTGAATCGGTGATCGTGCTTTCACTTCCTGTGTCTTCCGAGTCTCTTTCTGTCTCGGAAGCACTCTCTGTATTCTCGCTGTCCACATCGCCAGCACCACTGTGAGCTGCAGTCGCTGAACCAACCAGTAGAGTGGTCGGTTTTGTTCGTGGTTTCTGTAACTTTTTCTTTTTGGGAGGTGGAGCTGCGCCAGGAGGAGGGGGTTGTTCTTCGGCGACTGCTGCCACGTTCTTACGGCTCTCTGCCTTTCTCTGCAACTTTTCAGCATTCTGTAAATTAAAGAGACAGAATGGAATAATAACAGAGCACTTTATGAAGGGGCGTGGTCAAGAGGTAGCATCATAATGACGTTAAAAGCTAAGTAATAACATTAATTGTGAACACCCCCTAAATGTATGTTACTACAGTGTACTACAAGTTTTCTCCGTGATTGTTTGAAGGCTAGGTGGACAGTAGGCGGTACGAGTGAGCAATCCACGAAAGTTTTCTCTGCTAAATCCATTTCCCCATCAAATCGCAAACTTTTCTCCCTCGAAAGATTCCCACTATTATTATGTTAATATACACACTGTACATGCATATTCCATACCTTCATGGAGCTGTGATCAACCAGTGCCCTCAGTAACCCGAGCTTCTCTATAGCGCAGTGTGTGTCATAGAATTGCTTGCACTGGGTAGCTGTCTTTCTCCCTCCAACCTCTCGGTAGATTTTGCCCCATGCTCTTCCGAACTTCCTAAGTCCCTCCTTCAGGCATTCTATCTCATCTTCATCCCAGTCACCATACTCTGTGGAATGTACAAAGTGATATAAAAACTGTATGTACAATTTTTTTTATCTACATGTGTATAAGGTAAATTTGGATTGTTACCTGAGGATTGTACTCTGTGTGTGTGTGTGTTGGCATTAGGCTCGGATTATATTTATTACGATCAAATGTTTATTTTTCCAGTGAGAGAGACTCAACTATAGACATAATAACAGAGTCTCCCACTCTCTTTCTCTCTCTCTATCCCAACTTTCTCTCTCTTTCACTTCTCTCTCTCTATTTCACACACACACACACACACTCTCTCTCTCTCTCTCTCTCTCTCTCTCTCTTTCTCTCCCTATCCTCCCTCTCTCTCTCTCTCTCGCTCTCTCTCTCTCTCCCTCTCTCTCTCTCTCTCTCTCTCTCTCTCTCTCCCTCCCTCTCCCCCTCCCTCCCTCTCTTCATCCATACCTGATGTAGGTTTGATGTCTGGCAGAGAATCTGGTTTAGAGTCCAACATCATAGAATGGGATTGAGTTGAGAGGGTGTGGTTTGAAGAGGAAGACAGACCAAGCATGTCGGATGACTTGACAAACGGCTTCTTTCTCTTCAAGTTGGCCTTTCTCGCTAGATGTTTGAAATTCTCACTCTTCTTAGAGACATAGTAGAACTTTACACATTCGCTCGTAGTCTGCAAGACCAAGTGAAATACATGTACCGTAAATAGCAAAATTTTCGTGGTAAAAATATTTTCGGATAGCATGGGTAGTGCGAAAATTAAACACACGAATATTAGGCACACTATTAACGTAGCCTCGTACCCAGGCTCTCTTTCCCCGCCCCCAAGAGAGTCTGGGTACGAGGCTAACTATTAACGCTAATGTAGTACGGGGTCGTTTGTCCGAAAATTATTTAAAACGAAAATTAATCGCACTAAATATTCTTAACACGAAATATTAGTGATTACGGTACAACCTAAAACCTTGCACACATGTGCCTTTTGCATATAAAGGCATGCCTGAGCAGGCACTGGGATGGCTTCCCCTAGGTTTATGATTGGTTGTTGAAGATAAACCTACTGAACTTTCATGTTTACATAAAGTTATCTTATTTTTGGTCAAGTGACTTTCAACCAATCAGATACGTTGAAAAGTGTGCTTTAGATAGTGTATTACACACTTAAGTGTACAATAAATAGATATCGCACAGTTTTAGCATGACTAAAGAATAGAATCGCGCGAACCAACGCTCCTGTAAGTTTCAACACAATTGCTTGGTTAGAAGTCTGTGCGACCAAAAATAAGACATTTATGACACACTTACCTGGCACTGTGTTTAAATGTGGTGCACTGGATGATGTACAATGTAATAACGCTCTAGGTAGTGCAATAGAGCAGCAAAACTACCTTGACCACTATTGGCATCATCGTTGAGCACACATCAAAAGACTTACTGCCAGGTATGTGTGATATAAACATTACTTAAATTTGATGGTTTGGTCGCACACTTCAGAAAATATGGCGGATATTTAATTCGGTGATACAGTATGGCCGGTATACAATGTATATGCACGAAAGAAATTTTGTCAGATTTTAATTTTTAGAGGTATACGGTACTTTGAAGGTACATGTATGTAGCACCATACAAACCTTGTTAGGTAGGAAGGATGCAATCATCTCGAAATTCTTTGGATTGAGAGTATACCTACATGAACAGGGAAAGAAGCAATAGACAATAATACATGTATATACGTAGCAGCACTACAGTAGAAACCTCTGATAAAGGACACTCTGTATTAAGGACACAATACAAAAGTATGCAGTATAAAGGACAAGTGCTGTTGCCCCAAACGATGACTTTCCTATACTTTTAGCGTATTTACAACCTCTGAGAAGAGGACACCTCCCTATTACATGTAAGTACATATAAATGCTTGTCTTAAGGTGTCCTTTATATAGAGGTTCTACATTACAATAAAGAAACCATAGGAGAATGACTCTAGTATGAAGTGCATGTACATGTGTATTAGCAATACAGTGGAACCTCTCTTTAAGCACCTCCGAAATAAGGAAACCTCTTTAATCAGGACACTGTCTACTGTCCAACCTACATGTACATAGAGAAGTGTACTAAACTACCTCTAAAATAAGAACACCTCTTTAGTCAGGACACTTTATATGGTCCCAAGGGTGTCCATAATAGAGGGGTTCCACTGTACAATTATAACACCGTGATTGTTAGGACATGATTTGTGTAAAGGAGATGTTAACAGAGATGTACAGTGTCGATTGGTTTACAATTTGATGATCGGAAAGAAATAGATCACTGGAATTCCAAACATTGCTCTTAAAGAACCAGCAATCCACGTACTATAAACAAGACATTTCTAAGACACTAGAGCTTGTTAATAATGCAGAGAAGTATGTTTTGAAGCCAAGAATGCTACATTTTTTGATGACCCGTTTTTACATCTCATGGGACAAGGCTAGAGTCAGTGGTTTCCCCATACCGTAGCCAAATTAGCCAATGGCTACAATTTTATTCCACCTTGGCTACTAATCTCTGCAAGGAGTAGTCATTTTTGTCACTGCTCAGTGTACAACCTTTGTCACAGCAATATTCTCCAAAATGGCTACAAAATTTAGTTGGGTTTGGGGAACCTCTGACAATAGTCTGTTCATCAAATGCATATCAGGAATCAATACAGGATTGACATTTTTAAAAGGGAGTCACAGGGGCATCTTACCATAGTTTGGTACTACCTCTATGTGAGCTACTAAAAATCGAAGGAGGGGAACTCAGCTTACGAGGTGGGAAATCCCATGGCTCCCCACCCTCTAAATAAACCACTGTATGTGGATTCGAGGAAAGTGTACAAATGTACTTACTTGTCTCGGAAAATGGCCTTTTCTTCGTCCGTCCAGATGTTGGTAAACTTGGCCTCCCTGTGCAGTGCCATTGGATCCGGAATGAGACTATTGTTATCGTAGAATCTCATTTCCCATTCCTTATTGTCAATCAACATGGGTGGTATCGGTGCGTGGGTTTTCCGGAACCGGACAGATGCCTCCTCTTGTTCAAACAACTCGTACGCCAGCTCAGACAGCTCAGCATCGCTTCTGACGACCCCATACCCACGCTGATCGACTCTGTGTAGGTGGATATATAAAGAACATCATGGACTAATACATATTATCATGTAACTACTGTGTAAGGATACCTGGATATCAGTATACATGTGTAGTGCACACACACATGTATATTTACACGTACCTCATAAATCTCTCTTGTTGCTCTCTCCTAGCCTTTAGCTCAGGAAAGACTTTCTCAAACAGCTCCCTATTTTTAAAGTCTTTTGCACTGTGTGTGAGAGAGTGTGTGTGTGTGTTAGTTAACGTAAATACACACAGTTACAAATACAGTACTGTAGTACTGCATAGAAAAATAAGACATACACTGTACATGTACACATACATGTAGCCAAGACAGTAAACATGCATGTACATGTACACACCATAGTATCTTGCATACATGCATATAACATGTGCATACTTACCGCTTTTTGTTGCTGGTTTCTGACTTTTCCACTCTCCTCTCCCACTCTGCCATCTGCTTGTCATACTGTTCACATAGAGCCAGCTCAGAGTGTGCTTTCTGAAGCTTCCTTCTCAGAACATAGGCA